>JAGLTY010000212.1 GCA_023135025.1 Bacteroidales bacterium
CTGAGTAAAATAGGGGCAGTGAGTAAGGGACGAAGATAGGGATGAATCTGAAGGAGCAGATAGACCGGAACAGCCTTCCCAGGCATGTGGCCATGATTATGGATGGCAACGGCCGCTGGGCAGAGAAGAAGGGTGTGGAGCGCATATTCGGGCACCGCAATGGAGTGGAGTCGGTGCGCCAGGTGGTCGAGGCAGCGGGAGAACTGGGGGTTGAGTATCTTACCCTCTATGCCTTTTCGACCGAAAACTGGAACCGTCCCCGGACCGAGATCGATGGTTTGATGGCCCTGCTTACCCGTTCCATTACCAATGAAACCAAGAAACTAAACGAGAATAATGTCCGCCTGCTAGTGATTGGAAATGTCTCTGATCTTCCAAAGAGCGTACATAAGCAACTGATGCAATCGGTGAAATTCCTTTCGAAGAACAAAGGGCTTACCCTGGTCCTGGCGCTGAGTTACAGCGGCCGTTGGGAAATTACCGATGCGGTCAAAAAAATGATGGCCGATGCCGCATCCGGGAAACTGGATCCGGACCGGGTCGATTCCGAAACAGTGGAATCTTACCTGGCCACATCGTTCATGCCCGACCCGGAGTTGCTCATCAGAACCAGCGGAGAGAGGAGGATCAGTAATTTTTTGCTCTGGCAACTTGCCTATACGGAACTCTACTTTACACCGGTATTGTGGCCCGACTATCGCAAGGAGCATTTTTACGAAGCCATTATCGATTTTCAACGACGGGAGCGACGATTCGGTAAGGTGAGTGGGAAGTCCAGGGCTTTACTAAACAGTTAACAGAAGGAATATTATTGCAGGAATGAGACAACGGACTTTTCTTTTTATAGCGCTCCTGATCTTCTTTTCAGGTCTGGCGAGAACAGAGGTAGTGGCCCAGCAGCAGGTTGGCAACGACACGCTCAGGGTAATGGACTACGAACACCCCAAAGAGTATGTGATTGCAGATGTGACTGTCAGTGGCATCGAATTTATCCAGAAGGAGGTACTGGTAAGTCTTTCGGGGCTGAAGAAGGGCAACACCATTACCCTTCCCGGCGATGAGGTGACCGATGTGCTGAAGAAGTTCTGGAGCCAGGGGCTCTTCTCCGATGCCATGATCTCGGCCACACAGATTCGCAACGACAGTGTCTGGATCGATATCTACCTCACCGAGCGTTCCAGGATGTCGCGCCTGAATATTACAGGTATCGGGAAATCGGAGACCCAGGACATCATGGAGAAAATCAACCTGAAGAGGGGACAGCAGGTGACCGCCGATATCATGGACAACACCAGCCGGATTATCCGTGAACACTTTATCGAGAAGGGATTCCTCAATGCAGAGGTGAAAATCAACCTGAAAGACGACACCATTCGTGTGAACATGGTTCAGATGGATATACTGGTCGATAAAAAGGACCGTGTCAAGATTGACGAGATCCATTTTAACGGTGTTTCGGCTTTCAAAACAATGGTGTTGCGCCGCAAGATGAAGGATACCAAGAAGGTAAACATCAATATTTTTAAGGCTTCCAAGCTGGTTTCGGAGTCCTTTAAGGAGGACAAGAAGAATCTGGTGGCGTTTTACAATGAAAACGGTTACAGGGATGCCAAGGTCCTCTCCGATTCGGTTGCCTTTGTGGAGGGAACGGACAACCGGCTCAACCTCTATATAAATATGGAGGAGGGGAACAGGTACCATTTTGGTGATGTGACATGGATCGGGAACACCAAGTATCCGTCCGAGCTGCTCGATGCGGTTCTGGGGATCGAAAAGGGCGATATCTTTGATCAGACCGTGCTCGATGAGCGGCTCTTTATCGATGAGGATGCCGTCAATGGGGTCTACCTCGACCATGGGTACCTCTTCTTCTCGCTTACCCCGGTGGAGGTGAGTGTGGAGGATGATACCATCGATTTCGAAATGCGGATCTACGAGGGTGAGATTGCCCTGATCAACAATGTGATCATCTCTGGTAACGACCGGACCAATGAACATGTGGTGCGTCGTGAGCTCCGCACCCTGCCGGGCGATAAGTTCAGCAAGGCGGAGCTGATTCGTACGATACGGGAACTGGCCAACCTGGGCCACTTCGATCCCGAACAGATTGAGCCCAATCCCATTCCCAACCAGGCGGATGGTACCGTGGATATAGAGTACAAACTGGTGGAACGCGCCACCGACCAGCTGGAGGTATCGGGTGGTTACGGGGGCGGCATGCTGGTGGCTACCGTGGGGATCCGTTTCTCCAACTTTGCAGCCAGCAGGATCTTCAATCCCAAGGCGTGGCGGCCGGTCCCCTCGGGCGATGGACAGACCTTCTCCGTCAGGGCGCAGACCAATGGAAGGGTGTACCAATCCTATAACTTCTCTTTTGTAGAACCCTGGTTCGGGGGTAAGAAACCCAACTCGTTTTCAGTGTCGGGTTACTACTCCAAGATGAACCGTAACCCCTATTCGTTCTATTATGGTGGCAGTAAAGATGATATCAAGGATGAGTACTACTCGGTTATCGGGGCATCCATCGGACTGGGAAGGCGGCTTACCTGGCCGGACGACTTCTTCACCCTCTATAACGCCATCTCTTATCAGCGTTATAAAGTAAAGGACTACCCGGGGCTATTTATCGTGGACAACGGGCATTTCAATAACTTCAGTTTTACCACCACACTGGGACGGAGTTCGCAGGACCAGATGATCTATCCGAGACGTGGTTCCAACATCAGCATGAGTTTGCAGATTACACCTCCCTACTCGCTCTTTAATCCCGGGCGTGATTATATCAATATCGAGGATGATGAAAAATACAAGTGGGTGGAGTACCACCGCTGGATGTTTAAGGCCGACTGGTTCCATGCGCTACTGGGCGACCTGGTGCTGATGGCCCGTATACAGTATGGCTACCTGGGGCACCACAACAACGATATCGGGCCATCTCCCTTCGAAGGGTTCGACCTGGGTGGAGACGGACTATCGGGGTACAACCTATATGGCCGGGAGACCATTGCACAGCGCGGATATCCCAACAGGAGCCTGACCCCCGTCGACGCGAACGGAAACAAATCGGGGAACGTCTATACCAAGTACACCCTGGAACTGCGCTACCCGGTTTCGCTCAACCCATCGGCCACCATCTTTGTACTGGGTTTCCTTGAAGGGGGTAATGCCTGGTACAGCATCGATCAGTTTAATCCCTTTCAGGCCAAGCGTGCAGCTGGGGTGGGTGTAAGAGCCTTCCTGCCCATGTTCGGACTCCTGGGGATCGACTGGGGATGGGGATTCGATTCCTACCCCGGACACCCTGGTATCAGTGGTTCTCAGTTCCACTTTACCATGGGTCAGCAGTTCTAATTCAAAGAGATTTTCTATTTTGGTACGGTGTTTGAACCTGCAACTATAAAATAATAATCAAACAGAGATCAAAAAAACCTTATTACCATGAAAAAATTGATGATATCGGCCCTGGTACTAACTCTCTTCGCGGGAAGTGCCCTGGCACAGAAATTTGCATTTGTCGACTCCGACTATATTCTTCAGAACATTCCCTCATACAGCGCCGCTCAGGATGAACTGGATAAAGTTTCAGAGAGCTGGGAGACAGAGATTGCAGCTGAATATGAGGAGATCGGGAAAATGTACAAAACCTATCAGTCGGAGCGCGTTCTGCTTACAGATGAGATGAAAAAGAAGAGGGAAGAGGAGATCATGAAAAAGGAGCATTCGGTGAAGGATCTTCAGAACAAGTATTTTGGTCCCGAAGGTGACCTTTCCAAAAAGCGCCAGGAGCTGGTAAAGCCGATCCAGGATGCCATCTACAAAGCAGTGAAAGAGCTATCGGCGGAAGGCAGTTATGCCATCATTTTTGATACCGCTTCGGGGGCCTCCATTTTGTACTCAAACCCCCGCTATGATCTGAGTGATGAAGTGCTTAAAAAGTTAGGTTATAAAAATTAAAATCTTACATTTGTAGCCGCTTTTAGCAAGTAATCAGTTAAATACGAATATAACAGACTAAGAACATGATGAAACGAATGACCCTGGCCGTGGCAATTCTAAGTATGGCCGTTGTACTCCATGCACAAAAATTTGGACATGTGAATTCCGAAGTGTTGCTTCAGGCCATGCCTGAGTTTGATACAGCACAGATGAAGGTGCAGGAACTGAGACAACATTACGAACTGGAGATCGAACGGATCCAGGTAGAGATCAATAAGAAGATTGAGGAGTTTAATCAGAGCGAATCGACCATGAGCGACCTGATCAAAGAGGCCAAGGCTTCCGAGATTCAGGAACTGCAGATGCGTCTGCAGAACTATTCTCAGACTGCCCAGCAGGACTTGCAGCAGCAGAGCACGATGATGATTCAGCCGGTGATGGAAAAAGCACGTAACGCCATCGATGAGGTGGCCAAGGAGCACGGACTGATCTATGTGTTTGATATAAGCCAGGGCAATCCAGTCTACACCTCCGAGGAGAGCCTCGATCTGGTTCCGCTGGTGAAAGCCAAGCTGGGACT
>JAGLTY010000213.1 GCA_023135025.1 Bacteroidales bacterium
CCAGGATCACATCATCGGGAATGACATTGACCGCACCATCGGCAACCACTTTGCCAAAGGAGAGGACTGTAGGGACATTCCCGGGTGCCATCCGGTTGATCTCCTCCTGGAGGGAGATGAGGATCTGAGATGTCATTAAAACCGGATCCTTAATATGCTGTCGCAATGCACCATGTCCTCCTTTACCTTTCACCGTAATATAGATCTCATCATTAGAGGCCATATAGATGCCTGGCTTGAAACCCACATGTCCGGCTTCCATCTCGGGGAGAACATGTTGGGCGATAATCATATGGGGTTCCTGACCCTCAAAAACGCCTTCCTCCAGCATCAGTTTTGCCCCACCGGGAATCTTCTCTTCGCCCGGCTGAAACAGAAAGAGAATTTCCCCTTCAATCTCATGTTTTAACTGATTCAACAGACGGATGGTGCCAAGCATGGAGGCCATATGGATATCATGTCCACAGGCATGCATCACACCACTGTTTTTTGATGCATATGCCAGATTGGTCTGTTCATTTACCGGCAGGCCGTCCATATCCGACCGAAGGGCAATTCGTTTGCCAGGATGGTCTCCCCTGATTCGGGCTACTATCCCTGTCTCCACATAGGGAAATGTGTAGTCGATTCCCCACTGGTCCAGAATTTCCCTGATGGCTTCAGAAGTTTTATACTCCTGAAATGAGAGTTCGGGGTACTGGTGAAGCTGGCGTCTGATGGTGGTAATCTCCTCCACCATTTGATCGGTTAAGATGTTGGTTATCTGTTGTTCCAGGTTCATAAGGGAGAAGTGGGGATGTTAAAAATCGAGACTCAGAGAGAGATAGAACATTCTGGGCTGCACCTGCATGTTCTCCACTCCCCAGGCCCAGTCAAGACGGATAAAATAGCCCAGCAACTGGCCCCTTAAACCAAACCCGTATCCTGCAACAATCGGATCCCTGTTGGCATCGATGGTGATGGTCATGGGGCCGTTTACGATGATCTCGGTATTCCAGGCATTGTCATCATTAAAGGGATGCAGACCGGTCCATGCACTTCCCACATCTGCAAATCCGACTACCTGGAAATTGTTGAGGAAACCCGATCCCAACGGGTGACCTGCAAGGTAGCGGAAAATGGGCCACCTGAGCTCTGTGTTGATGACCAGGAAATTACTCCCGTTCCTGATATTTTGTGAGAAACCCCTCACATTGGTTGCAAGGGCCTGGTAGGCATAATTCCGGGAATAATCGATGGCCACAGACTCATTAAATGTGGGGACCCTCGACTGGGAAAGGTTGATCCAGTTGTCCACACTCCCCAGGTAATAGATCAACGGACTCCTTCCAAATGAGGTGCTTCCTGCGATCCTGTTGGCCCAGATCAGTGTCCGGTGAATTCGGATATAGTGCCTGAAATCGGCCCCAATTACAAACAGGTCGGATTTGGCTGCATTGATCTGACGGTATGCTTCACCAAATACTTTCCAGCGCATTCCGCTGTACAGATTGGTTCCCAGTTTCCTGGTGTTATCAAAGATCACCTCTCCTTTTACGCCTCCCCATACTTTCAGTATGTTTGGCTTGTTTAGATTTTCGCTGTTTGTGGAGAGGAATACGGAGTTATCATGCCTGAATGAAGCAGTTCCCTTCACTGCAAGGGTCTGGTTTAATGGATATTTCACGGAAGCCAGCAGTTCATGGGTGTAAGTCTTGGCCACCGTATAATAATCGATATAATTCTTAAATACCTGGCGGTGAAAAATCAGCTGTTTGTCGAGCTGATGCTTCAGGTTCTCAAAACTAAGAAGGTATTCATTGCTGTCAAAATCTGTAGACAAGCGTACACCTCCAACCAGGCGGTAATCCTCAAAAAGGTCATTGGCACCCACCTTGAATAGCAGGTTCAGTCCCGGGTTAAAATAGAAGGCCCCACCTGTAAAGGCCTGGTAGGAAGCGTTCAGGAAGCTGAAGTCGATCTGGTTTACAAGTTTGTTGGGATAGAAGGAGGTTGAGTAATCGATATACATCATTCTCTTATTCTCCATGGAGTCGAGCACCAGATTCAGATTCCTGTTTCTAAGCTGGTTGTTGTAATAATTTAGTTTTTCCCGTTCGAAAATGTAGTGATTGATATCGATCTTAAATACCTGCAATGCAATGGTATCGCCCTCATATACCACCTGGTTATTGGCAATATCTTTCATGGAAATCACCATCTTCTCCACATGGTGAATGGAGTCTTCCGTGGTCAACCTGCTCACATGCCTGTCCCTGTATTCAGTAGGTTTGAGCTGATCCCCGTATTTCCTCTCAAATTCCATAGGATATTTATACATATGGTACCTGCGGTCGTTGTAAACGATCTCTGCAATTTCCTGGGTCTCAGTGTTGATGTCGTGCGAAAGAATATTTCGTTTGTAGTTGGAGAGGGGAAAGCTATTGGCAAAATACCTGTAGTGAATGGTGGTATCGACCAGACTGATGGTGCTGTCGTACCTGGCATAATACCGGTTCACAATGCCGTTCTTATCACTCAGGTAAAAGAATTCATTGTGCTTTGGCGATAGCGGCTGGGTGTGATTGATATAGTTCCCCTCAGATATTTTCTGGAGTTCCGGGCTTCTGCCTGCATAATCATAGACATATACAGCAAATGCGGTGGTTGTATTGTTTTCGGGATCATTTTCCAGGTAGAGGGTGTCTCTCCTTCGGTTTGAGACAAAAGAGATGTTGTTCATATTGTTCATGAACCTTGGGTTGAAGTCGTCGGCCAGGTCATTGGTGATCCGGTCATTGGTCGATGCAGCAATATCAAATACCCATATATCGGTCTGCCCATCGGCTACAGCTGAGAAAACCAGTTTTCGCGCATCCGGAGAGAAGCTTAGATCCAATATTTTCTCAAAGTGGAGCAGATTCCTTGTGGTAATCTCCCGGGTTTCCAGGTTATACACATGGAACTTAAGTTCTCCCTTCTCTTCGGTCACAAAACCAAGGATCTGTGAAGAGGGGTGCCATGCTATTTCAGGGTAGGAGTAATCATTGATCTGGTCCAGTTTCTCTCCCCTTTTATAGATCCTCTTCTGCTTGTTGGTGGTTTCATCGTGTATCCAGATTTTGTACTGCCCTTTCTGGTTTGTTACATAGGCCACCATCTGTCCATCGGGACTGATCCTGATATTCTGGTACACTCTCCTTTTATTGGGTTTTTTGAGAATCTTCCCCTGATCGGGAAGACCGGCACTCTCCTCTGTGGAGGTATACAATCCCAGATAGTATGCGGTCCAGTCAATGGAGAGCTCTTTCAGCTTGCTGCCCAATACATAGTGAAAACCGCTTTCAGCACTCTTATTGATTTTTGTAATATAGAGTATCTGAGGGATGATGGAGGCCCCGTACAGATCGGCTATATATTTCCAGAAAGAGTGTCCGGCATAACGGGCATCATCATCCTGCAGATTGACGAATTTGCGGTATTTTCCTGAAACAATTCCATCTTTTACCCGGTTCTCCAGTTCGTAGTCCCAGGGGTTGGAGACAAAAGAGATCAGCCCCTCCAGGTACCATTCAGGCAGGTTAATCATGGTACTGCTGGTCAGGTTATCTTTGACCCCTTTGCCATACATCATTTCAGTCAGCAGAACCTCTGCAATGGCAGCCCTGATCTGGCGCTCAAAGTTCATATGATCCCCGTCAAAATAGAGGAAAACTCTGTTTTGAATGATTTTGGTGGTTCCCCCTATATTGTACTCTTCGGCCTCTGAGACCAGCCCGATATTACTCTGTCTGAAATCTGAAAGTTTGTTATAGGTCAGGAAAATTATCCGCCGCTCAATATCATAGTCGAAAAAGCGCTCAATCAGGGCAAGCTCCTTCTCCACGAAATCGGCCACATACAAAGAGAGATCGGTCCCGTTTTCGTAAGAGTATATATCAAATCTTTCAAAACGATAGTATTTCCAGTACCGGTTGTTATACTGTACCCTGTTTTTACCAAAATTCATCTGCATCCCGTTGTAAAACTGGGCAGACAAACTGGCTGAACTGAGCATCAGGAATAACAGGAGCCCTATTCTAGTAATGCTTCTCATTTCCTGTTTTGGCGATTTAAAAGTAAGCATTATTCGTAATATGGAGGTTTTAAAACCGGCCCGATAATTGCATTCTTATGTTTACATCAAAAATTGTGCAACTATTTATGGTTTATTTGTGTTAATTTTACAGCAGAAGTGAAACTATTTTTTTTACTCAATCAAAAAGTCGGAATATGAAACGGAGTTTTTTGTTATTCTGTTTGGCCGTTTTCATGGTACCCCTGATGTCACAGACGGTACAACCCAAAATATCCTTTAATGAGACAATCCACGATTTCGGGAAATTTAAGGAGGCGGATGGAAAAGTGACCCATAAGTTTGAATTTGTTAATACGGGTGGCAGCGCCCTGATTATTCAGAATGTTTCAGCATCGTGTGGTTGCACGGCACCCAGATGGACGCGTGAACCT
>JAGLTY010000214.1 GCA_023135025.1 Bacteroidales bacterium
GGTTTCTGAATCCCGCTCGCGCATTGACTTCGTCGAGCTACGGTTCCCCGTAGCTCTGCTGCAGGGAATGCGCGAGCGGGATTCAGAAACCGGATAGATAATCTATTTTTTCCGGGAGACCGTAAATTCAACCAGGTCTCGAAGTGAATTTCTGGATGGAGAATCCGGAAAGGAGTGGAGGATTTTCATGGCAGCTGATTTATATTCCTGCATTTTGTAATTGGCAAAATCGATACCCCCCATTTCATTAACAAACTGTACCACTTCGTTGACAACGTGTTGACTGCGGTTTCCGTTTTTAATTTTTCTAATGATTGCTTTTCGCCTGGAGGGTTCAGCCTTGTTAAGTGCATAGATCAGGGGAAGGGTGAATTTCTTATCCTTAATATCGTTTCCTGTTGGTTTTCCAATAGCCCCATGTGGCTGAAAATCAAAGAGATCATCCTTAATTTGAAAGGCCATACCTATCTGAATACCCATTTGGTAGACCCGATCCACAACTTCCGGGGTAGCTCCGGCCGCTTTTGCACCGCAGGCTGTACAGGAGGCAATCAGGCTGGCCGTTTTCTTACGGATTACATCGTAGTAAGTTTCCATATCGATGTTCAGACTTCTGGATTTCTGAATCTGAAGCAATTCTCCCTCACTCATCTCCCGGGAAGCATTTGAAACAATTTCCAGAAGATCGTAATTTTTTCTCTCCACCGCCAGCAGCAACCCCTGGGCCACGAAGTAATCACCAAAGAGTACAGCTACTTTTGATTTCCAGATGGCATTTACCGAGAAGGCTCCACGACGTTCGTTCGATTCATCCACCACATCGTCGTGGACCAGCGTGGCTGTATGCATCAATTCAACAAGGGAGGCAGCCGTGTAGGTAGATTCGGTAATCTCACCGATGAGCCTGGAAGAGAGAAAAACAAAGAGGGGTCGCATCTGTTTTCCTTTCCTGCGAAGCACAAAGCGGGTTACCATAGTTAGCAGTGGAATATTGCTGGAAACTTCTGATTTAAAGCGTGAATCAAACTCTTTCATTTCACGGCTTACGGGTTTCCTGATATCCTCTAAATTGATCATTGGTGTTGATTGGGAATTTTCAAAGGTAGAAAAAAGAATGCTGATTCATGTTAAATTTTCTACCGGGGAAAATAACATATCAAATATCTTAAATATTAATATATTTGTATTTGATCAATATGTATTCGAAAAACAATTTGTTATCAATATGGAGTTTTCAGATCTAAAGCCTGAAGAAGTTGATCGGGCTGCAAATATGATCAAGGCCATTTCACATCCCATGCGTTTGGCTATTCTTGATTATCTGGGGGAGGGAAATCAGCTGAGCGTCACTGAAATACACAATCTGCTCAAGATCGAGCAATCGACTGCATCTCATCATCTTGGTATTCTAAAGGACAAAGGGATCCTTGCTTCTGTGCGAAAAGGTAAAAATACCCTCTACTACCTGAAAAGAAAAAACCTGAGCATTCTTATACGATGTATCAGTGAATGTGCTTGTGATTGAAATAGCGTTTATCAATGAAAAAAGTAAGGGTTACCAAGGAGTTCCATTTTGAAATGGCACATGCACTGTGGAATTATGATGGATTGTGCAGGCATATTCACGGACATTCCTATAAGCTTTTTATAACCGTTATTGGAGAGCCAATTGAGGATACCAGTGATCAAAAATTAGGTATGGTTCTGGACTTTTCCGACCTGAAGGCGGTGGTAAAAGAAGCGGTGGTTGATTATTTCGATCATTCGCTGGTGATTTTCAAGGGAGCAGAGAATTACCTTCCTGTAGAACCCAATGAGATGTATGAAAAAGTGCATTTTTTTGATTTTCAGCCTACCTGCGAAAATCTGGTTCTATACATAGCAGAGAAAGTAGAACCACTTCTCTCTCCTGGCATCGGGCTGTTTTCTGTAAGGCTCTATGAGACAGCCACTTCGTATGCGGAATGGTATGCCACCGATAACCAGTAGTAAAATAGATTAAAAGTGGAGAAAAAATTATTCCTACTGGATGCTTATGCCTTGATTTTCAGGGCTTACTATGCATTCATTTCAAACCCCATGATCAATTCAAAGGGGGTACCAACATCTACGGTATTTGGTTTTACTTTGGCCCTTGAGGAGATTCTTCGTAAGGAGGAGCCAACACATATCGCTGTGGTTTTTGATCCTCCAGGCCCTACCTTCCGGCATAAAATGTTCCCTGCATACAAAGCCAACAGGGATGCAACACCAGAGGATATAAAAACGGCCGTTCCATACATTAAAAAGCTGGTGGAAGGATTCAATATTCCTGTTATTGAAGAGCCTGGATTTGAAGCCGACGATGTTATTGGAACAATCGCCAAACGTGCTGAGAAAGAGGGGTTTATTGTTTATATGATGACTCCGGATAAAGATTTTGCCCAGCTGGTATCGGATCGTGTTTTTATGTATAAACCTGGCAGAGGAGGCGGAGCTCCGGAAGTAATGGGCCTTTCTGAAGTGAGGGAGAAGTTCCTCGTGGAACGTTCGGAACAGGTGATCGATTTTCTGGCATTGATGGGAGATGCGGCCGATAATATTCCTGGAGCAAAAGGGGTGGGAGAGAAAACAGCTAAAAAACTGATTGGCCAGTTTGGTACAGTAAGGGGAGTTTATGAAAACATCGATCAGCTCAAAGGAAAGCAGAAGGAGAATCTGGAAAATTCCCGGGAGCAGGTGATGCTTTCAAAAGAGCTGGCTACCATAGCACTGGATGTGCCCATCAAAAAATCGCCAGACGATTTTTTAAGAAAGGAGATAAATCGGGACGAACTTAAAAAATTATTTAACGAGCTGGAATTCAAAAACATAGCCTCTAGAGTTCTGGGCTCATCCCCGGCTTCCTCCATAAAGACCTCCCCGGAACCTGCGGCTTCATCTGCGATGACCGGACAGGGTAACCTGTTTGGAGATCCCGTGGGAGATGAAGGTGCTGTTCAGGAGTCGTTGTTTGCTACCATTGATTCGGTCGAGCACCACTACAGGCTGATCAATACCAGAGAGGGGGTTAAGGCCCTGGTCAATGAGCTCTCAGGCCTTAAGTCATTCTGTTTTGATACGGAGACCACTGGTCTGGATGTGATGGAGGCCGAACTGATCGGAATTGCATTCAGCTGGGAGGCGCATCAGGCGGCTTATATCGCATTCAGTGAGGAGCGGGCCAAAACCATGGAGTGGCTGGGGCTGTTAAAAGAGCTCTTCTGTAATGAGGCTATTGAAAAAATAGGGCAAAATTTGAAGTATGATTTTCACATCTTAAAGAATTATGAAATAGATGTAAAGGGAAAGTTATTTGATACAATGGTTGCACATTTTATCCTGAAGCCTGAACAGAAGCATAATCTAAATGTACTGGCAGAACAGTACCTGGATTATTCTATGGTTAAAATTGAATCCCTGATAGGTAAAAAGGGAATACGACAATCGTCGTTCAGATCTGTAGCTCCAGAAAAGGCATGTGAATATGCGGGAGAAGATGCTGACATTACCTGGCAGCTGGCAGGAATTCTACGAAAGGAGCTGGTGGAAAACGGTTTCAAAGATTTGTCCGAAAATATTGAGATGCCTCTGATACCGGTGCTGATGAAGATGGAGCACCAGGGTGTTAAATTGGATGTGGATGCATTGAATTTTTTTGCTGTCAAATTGAGAGAAGATATTCTGGAGACAGAACAGCAGATATTTTCACTGGCGGGCAACGAATTCAATATCAGTTCACCCAAACAACTTGGAGAGGTGTTGTTTGAAAGATTAAAGATTACAGAGAATCCGAAAAAGACCAAAACCAAGCAGTACGCTACAGGTGAAGAGGTTCTGGTGCAATTGAAAGAGAAGCACCCTGTTGTGGGTAAGGTGCTGGAATACAGATCGTTAAAAAAACTCCTAACCACTTATGTTGCTGCGCTTCCCCAGCTGGTGAAGCCTGGAACCGGTAAAATTCATACCTCTTTTAACCAGGCCCTGGTTACCACAGGAAGGCTCTCCTCGGCAAATCCCAATTTGCAAAATATTCCCATAAGGGAGGAGCGAGGCAGGGAGATCCGAAGGGCTTTTATTCCGGAAAAGGAGGGAAATATTTTCTTTTCGGCCGACTATTCCCAGATAGAGTTAAGGGTGATGGCCCATTTAAGTGGCGATGACCAGATGATTGCCGCTTTCGTCAACAATGAAGATATTCATACAGCTACAGCAGCAAAAATCTATAAGATTCAGGCTGGCGAGGTAACCAGGGAAATGAGAAACAGGGCTAAAACAGCCAATTTTGGAATAATATACGGGATCTCTGCTTTTGGTTTGTCTCAGAGGATGCGTATTTCCAGGACGGAGGCACAGGATTTGATAAATGGATATTTTGCATCTTATCCGAAGGTTCGGGAATTTATGGATGCTTCCATCCGGATGGCGCGGGAGAACGGATATGTGGAGACAATGTTTGGCCG
>JAGLTY010000215.1 GCA_023135025.1 Bacteroidales bacterium
AAAGGAGGCCAACAGCAATCCATATTTTCGGTATCTGTATCGAGTGGATTTCAGCGGTAATAATGTATCGCTGTTAACTCCTGAAGCGGGTGATCACAGTGTCCGGTTCTCTCCGGATGGAAATTATTTCATTGATTCCTATTCTCAACCCGATCTCCCTCCTGTGTCCCAGGTAAGAGATATAAACGGCAAACAGATCACCCTCCTGGAAAAGACGGATATTTCACGTCTTATAGCAACCGGATGGAAGCCACCAATGCTTTTCACTGTCAAATCGGCCGATAATCGCTGGGATTTGTACGGCCTCTTATTTACGCCGGCAACGACAATTCCCGGAATGAAGTACCCCGTGATTGTCAACATCTACCCGGGACCGCAAAGTGGCAGTGTGGGTTCATGGAGTTTTCGGGCAGCGCGGGGAGATAACCAGGCCCTGGCCGAGTTAGGATTTATGGTGGTGGCATTGGAGGGAAGCTGCAACCCCAACAGATGCAAATCATTTCACGATGCCTGTTATGGAAATATGGGAGAGAATACATTGTCGGACCAGGTTTCAGGCTTAAAGCAATTGGAAGAGAAGTACAAGTTTCTGGATCTGGAGAGAGTGGGCATCTGGGGGCACTCCGGAGGGGGATTTGCCACCGCTGCTGCCATGTTTAAGTATCCAGATCTCTTCAAGGTCGGGATTTCCGAATCGGGCAATCATGACAACAGAAATTATGAAGATGACTGGGGCGAAAGATACATTGGGTTGGAAGTCAAGGACAGCAGTGGTGTATCCAACTACGAGCAACAGGCCAATCAGGTTTTTGCTAAAGATTTAAAAGGGAAACTCTTGCTTATACACGGGGGCATGGATGATAATGTTCCTCCATATAACTCCTATCTGGTAGCCGATGCATTGATTAAAGCCAACAAAGATTTTGATTTCTTACTGCTCCCCAATGCCCGCCATGGTTATGGCAGGGATAGCTACTATATCATGCGCAGGCGCTGGGATTACTTTGTACAGCACCTGTTACAGGCAACACCACCTAAAGAGTATCTTATTAAAATAGATTCAGACCCAAGACTTAAATAGGTGAATATGGATAAGAAAAGCGAAATGACTCAACAGGAAAAGAAATCACTGATAAGAAAAATCCTTATCAGATTTTTATTTCTTCCCATTGTTCTCGCCCTTCTTATTCTCTTACCAGCAGGAACATTTCACTACTGGCAGGTATATGCTTACTGCGGAGCTCTTATTGTCCCCATGATCTTTGTTTTGTTCTATTTCCTGAAGAATGATCCAAAATTCTTAGAACGAAGAACAAAAGCAAAAGAAAAAGAGAAGCAACAAGTATTGATTGCAATGTTATCTACTTTGATATTTCTTGCAGGATTCATTATTCCCGGCTTAGATCACCGTTTTGCCTGGTCTAATGTGCCAACACACATAACTCTCTTAGCAGACATAATCATTTTATTGGGCTATCTGATTATATTTTTTGTGTTCAAACAGAATAGCTATGCATCCCGAATCATTGAGGTGGATGAAGATCAAAAAGTGATATCTACAGGCCTCTATGCAATTGTTCGCCATCCAATGTATATTGGTGTACTGATTATGTATATACCAACACCTATTGCACTTGGTTCATATTGGGGACTCATCCCCTTCGCCCTTCTTCCAGTTTCCCTGGCATTAAGAATTCTTAATGAGGAAAAAGTATTATCTGAAAATCTAAAAGGATACAAAGCGTATTGTCAAAAAACCAGATATAGGTTAATTCCATTTATTTGGTAGTTTGGAATTGTAACTAATTCGCCGAAATCTTAACAATGCGCTCCTGGTAGGTTTCGGAGGCGCTTGTGAGTTCGAGCAGGTAGGGCCCGTCGGCCAGGCTGGAGAGGTTGAGGGTAAGTGGGTTCTCTGCACCGGTTGCTTTATAGACCTCCTGCCCTGACAGGTTGGTGATCCGCACTGCATCGATCAATGAGATGTTGGGAAACTGTATCATTAGTTCGCTGGTAACCGGATTGGGACCGTAACGAAATGGCTTATCCGTTGGTGTTTTCTGAATCACCGTTGCTGTTTTAAGGAGGTGGTTATCGGGATCGAAAACAACCCTCTCCACAAAGCCTTCCACCGTCATATGAAACTCATCCTGGTTACTCTGCTGCATAAGCCTCACTCGCTGTCTATGACCGCTGGATAGCATAATATCAAGTTCAAATGGCACCTGGAACAGCGGGGTTATATCAGATGCAGTACCGCTCTGTTCGCTCCTGATTACCAGGCTGTCGCCCGCTTGCTCCCAGAAGATCTGAAAGATGGGATAGCCCTCGCCATAGTACCATTGCTCGAAAAAGCAGGAGAAATCCATTTCACTCACCTCCTCCAGGATGGCCTGGAAATCCGCCCCGGTGGCAAGTCCGTTTTGATACCGGTAGAGGTAGGTTCTCAGCACCCCGAAAAAGAGATCGTCATCGTCCAGCATAAACCGGATCATATGGAGCAGGATGGCCCCCTTTTTGTAACTCAGACCGTAGCTAAAGAGCCGGGATTCATTCTCCACCTCCTCTTCCGGAACATAGACCGATCCCTCCTTCTCCCCCAGGGCAATGGAGATGGCATCCTCCATCCATTCATCAGCTGCCTCCTGACCCCTGAGGTGCTCGGCTGCCACATACTCCATATAGGAGGCGAAACCCTCGTTGATCCAGATATCCTGCCAGTTGCCGCAGGTGATATGGTCGCCAAACCACTGGTGGGCCAGTTCATGGGCCACCAGGAAGAACCTGAAATCCTGAATGGTAGTCATGGTCTGGTGCTCCATTCCTCCTCCCATGGGTGCCATGCAGTGTCCATATTTCTCATCTGCAAAAGGGTAGTCGGTTAGTAACTGTGAGAAGAGGGTAATCAGTGGTCCTGTCTCGTCAATCCCCTCCTTCCAGTCGGTCAGCACATCGTCCGTATCATAAATGTAGTTCTGTACCAGCACCGAATCGCCTTCATCAGAGAGGGGTGCATAAAAAGAGTAATCCATATAATCGGCCACTGCAAAGGAGAGCAGGTAGTATACCATGGGGTAATGGGTTTTCCAGGTCAGTATATGGTCACTTCCCGCCTCCTCCACCTCCACCAGCAGACCATTGGATCCGGCCAGAAGCTCCTTATCACAAATCAGGCTGAAGGTAACCGAGTCGATCTTATCTTGCAGCACCTGCTTCACCGGGAACCAGTCCCTGGCATTGTGGGGCTCCGAAAGGGTATAGGTCACATCAAAGCCGTAGTCCGAATCCTGCTTGCTGTTGATGCCCGCAAAAAAGCCCCGGTCCCGCCCGGCATCTCCCTCGTAATTTATCTTTACCCTGAACAGTTCACCCTGGTGGCGGGTCCGGTCCAGTTCAATATAGATCGCATCGCCGTGATGTTCAAATTCAAGCTCGTTCTCAGCCGGATAGGTCATACTGCCTATCTCATCGGTAAACATTATATCGGTTACATCCAGGCTATCCTGCAGCTCCAGCACCAGTGTGTCCAGCTCCCGGGTGGCTTCAACCACCAGCTCTGCTGAACCGCCAATGTGGGTATCGGTATTGGAGACCTCCAGGGTAAGATGGTAATGCTTCACATCATAGGCAGAGAGCCACTGTTCGAAGAGGGGATTCTCATACCCGCCACCCGAAGGCAGATAGGCCGGACAGGAGTGATAAACCTGTGACTCAGCCGCAATGAAAAGGGCGAGGAGTAGAAGCGTGGTGAGGATCCTGGACATCTACCTGCTGAATCGGTAAACAGTTACAGCCGAGTACTCTTCACCCGGCATCAATATGGTTGAAGGAAAATGGGGTTTATTGGGGCTGTCAGGGAAGAACTGGGTCTCCAGACATACGGCACAATGTTTCTCATACACTTTGCCTCCTTTGCCCCTGATTCCGTTCACATGGTTGGAGGTATAGAGCTGAATACCCGGAAGGGTGGTCAGTACCTCCATGCTCCTCCCCGATACCGGATCGTGAACTGCTGCCACGCGGGTGAGCTCCCTTGTTTCCATATCCAGTACATAGTTGATGTCGTATCCCGGTTCCACTTTTTCGATTCGTTGGCCAATCTCCGAAGAGAGTCTGAAATCATACGGAGTCGACTCCACCGGGAGAATCTTGCCTGTAGGGATGCTCTCTCTGTCCAATTCTGTGATACCCTCTGCGGCAATCATCAGTTCGTGTTTGTTGATGGTACCTTCACAGCTGTTCAGGTTAAAGTAGCTGTGGTTTGTCAGGTTCACATGGGTCGGCTTATCTGTTTTGGCCCGGCAGCTAATCCCCAGCTCATTTCTGTCATTCAGTGAATACTCCACCTCCACCATCAGAGCTCCCGGGTAACCCTCCTCCCCGTCTGCGCTCTCATAACCCAGCATCAGGGAGAGCTGGTCGGGTGACTGTTGACTGTAAGCTGTCCACACCTGTTTGTCGAACCCTTTCGCTCCTCCA
>JAGLTY010000216.1 GCA_023135025.1 Bacteroidales bacterium
CAATCTCCCGGCCATATTCCGGACCAGATTACTGTTGAGCCCGAAAAAGAGGCGCCAGAGGCTCCTTTATCCACAGATGAACAAGACGGTACCCAGGCTATAGGATCCGCTCCTGCCGAGGAAAGCCCTGCCAGTGCGGAAAGCGTAGGATTAGCAGCAACTGTATCGACGGGAAAGAAGAAGATTGTCCAGGTCATGGTGATCTATGAGGATGATACCTTCAGGTCCTTCACTCCTTCGCATTAGAAATCTGTGTATATTTGCAGGCAAAAATCGAATGTACAGGTACCTGATCAGACCCATTCTCTTCCTTCTCTCTCCCGAGACCATTCACCACCTGTTGATCCTGTTTCTTCGCATTATCTTCAAAATACCAGGAATTCTCCCTTTGGTGAAGCGCTGTTATCATGTAAAAAACAGGTCCCTGGAGACTGAATTCCTTGGATTACACTTCAGCAACCCGGTGGGACTCGCTGCAGGATTTGACAAGAATGCCAGTGTTTACAAAGAGTTTCAGGCTTTTGGATTTTCGTTTATTGAGGTGGGTACAGTAACACCCCTGGGACAAACCGGGAATGAGAAACCACGTAGTTTTCGTATTAAGAAGGACCGGGGACTAATCAACCGGATGGGATTTAACAACCATGGGGCGGAGGAAGCAGCTGTCAGATTGGCCCGTAAAAGGCCCAAAGGGCTTATTCTGGGTGGAAACATAGGAAAGAACACCCTGACCCCCAACGAGAAGGCTGTGGACGATTATGAGGCTGTTTTCAATGCCATTTACGATGGAGTGGACTATTTTGTGGTCAATATAAGTTGTCCCAATATTTCGGACCTGCGCAAACTTCAGGACCAGGATTCGCTAGAGCTGATTCTGGGACGAATCATGAAACTGCGTGACCAGAAGGAAATAAGGAAGCCGGTGCTGTTGAAAATCTCACCCGATCTGAATGAGCAGCAGCTTGATGAAACCCTGGAAATAGTGGACAGATTGAAGATAGATGGTATTGTGGCCACCAACACCACCGTTAGCAGGGAAGGGTTGAAGACACCGGAAGAAGAGATCCGGGCCATCGGGGATGGAGGGATGAGTGGTGCTCCCATTACTGCCAGGAGCCTGGAGGTGGTCAGGTACATCCACCAGAAGAGTGAAGGAAAACTGCCCATTATTGCGGTGGGCGGTATCATGTGCGTTCAGGATGCACTGAATATGCTGGATGCAGGGGCCACCCTGATCCAGATCTATACGGGCTTCATCTATGAAGGGCCCGGTCTGGCCAGGCGGATCAACCGCGCCATTCTAAAAAGAGGGGCCGGAAAAAAATCCTAACGTCTTTTGGGCAAATCAACACGCAACTCCTGCAGGGGTTTCCTGGGAACCGGAATGGATTTGAAACTGGTTTCGGGCCCAAGCGATTTTTTCATTCCGGGTGTTACACCTGTAATCTCCTCAAGGGCCTGGGCCAGCAAAGGATCCTCCAGGCTTCCGAAGGGTTTTGCATAAAGCAGGTTATCTTCAATTTGAATGTCCGGTGGGATACCGTCTACAAAATCGGTGAATCCTTCTGCATTGGAGTATTTGATTACAATGGGCTGCATGGCCCAGTTATGCCGCTTGGGTTCCTCCCAGTCATCAATGGTGATAGAAGCATAACATTTTCCATAGGTGGTGGTGCCAATCTGTACTACATTCATATAGGGGTAGAGGCCGGCCATCAATGACTCGCTGGCAGATGCGGTGCCAGCTGTAGTGAGGAAATAGACCGTGGGAAGGTTCAGGTTCAGGTCGCTTTGTGGCAGCCGGATACGAAGCTGTTCCGAATCAAGGCCATCTGCCTTCCCATCCTCGTCCAGGTCAGCACCGACCCAGTACTGGTTGTAAAAATCGTTCCAGACCAGTTCCACAAATACTTCGTTGCTCTCCATGTTTGCCACCGGTGCCAGTGTAGCAGCCAGGTAGGCAGAGAGGTCCAGGCTCCCTCCCGGGTTATACCGGAGGTCAACCACCACATCGCTCACACCGGCCGATTTAAAATCTCCAAATACGCCATTCAGTTCGTCCAGCCATTCACTATTTTCTCCAGTGGTAAACTGGGTATAGACAAAGTATCCGATTTTCGCTCCCTCGTACTCAATCACTTCATCATGAATTACTGGGTTCTGACTCAACTCAATGGCAGTTAGTGAGATCCTGGTGCCATTTGGAATCATGGACATACCGTCCCAGTCAGCAAAACCAAAAGAGGCTGTGGTCTGGTAATAAAGATCAAAGTAATTCTCGGTTGTTAATATACTTCCATCGATGGTATATATGATATCGCCCCTTTCAATACATGAATCGGCTGCAGGAGAGTCAGGTGTGACATACTCCACAAAACTGACCACCTGAGTTCCGGTATATATAACCGGATAGGCCGACATGCCGGTTGCTGTCTCCACGCCATCGAACATGGCTGCCAGGGATTCATAATCATCCACGATCCAGGAGTTGCGATCCTCCTCGTAAAGCAGCTTGTAAAAGAACGCTTCCGGATCCGGCTCCACATCCGGATCAAGATCCGGTATATATGCTTCCCAGAGGTAGACCTCATTCATCCCGTCCCAGATCCAATTATTAAGAATCAGGATATCCTCGGGCAGGTCACTACCATTATTCTCTTTTTCACACGCCGGAAGAGTGACGAGTCCGATGCTGGCTATAATAAGCAGTGCAATGTTCCTTATCTGTTGTTTCATGTTGTCAATTTGTGATGCAAAATTAGCAATATCCTCCATCCCTGAAACCCAAGTCTGAACATTCTGGGTTTTCTACCGTTCTCTATTTAATAGAGGATTCTTACTGATGGCTGAAAATAGGACAATACCCACTGCAAAAAGTGTTCCGGAATTTCTGGGGCAAATTTCAGATTCCAAAAGAAAAGCTGACTGCATCACCATTTTTTCTCTGTTCTTAATACTGCTTGTGTGGAGAACTCCTGTTCTTTCACAGGAAACGGTGCAGCATGACCGGGTTCACCCGGGATTCTCGGAACGTGTGGAGGAACGCGAACGGATGGTGAAGAAGGGTATCGCAGGTTATCCTTATCATCCTGTGAAAGACCCTCTCGTATTACAAGCCATGCGCCGTGTACCCAGACACCTGTTTGTTCCGAAGGAGTACCGGAAGCTGGCTTACAGGAACAGCCCTCTTCTGATCGGACATAACCAGACTATTTCTCAGCCTTTTATTGTGGCCCATATGTCAGAACTGCTCGAACTTGAGCCCGAACACCGTGTCCTTGAAGTCGGAACAGGTTCCGGATACCAGGCAGCAGTACTGGGAGAGTTGTGTAACCATGTCTATACCATTGAAATAGTGGTTCCACTGGGGAGAAAGGCAGAAAAACTGTTAAAAGAACTTGGTTATAACCAGGTTCAGGTCAGGATCGGGGATGGTTATGAGGGGTGGCCGGAGGCGGCACCCTTCGACAGGATCATTGTTACCTGTGCACCGGAAAAGATCCCGCAACCTTTGCTGGAACAACTTGCACCTGACGGACGCATGGTGATCCCGGTAGGAAGACAGTTCGGGACTCAATATATGGTAGAGGTGACCAAAGACCGCAAAGGTCGTATTTCACAGAAGCAGCACTACCCGGTCAGGTTTGTACCGATGACCGGTAAATCGGAGGAGTGATTAGCCCGTGAAGGGCTGTTTTGCTAAAAAATAATATAATATCAAAGAATTAGTAACTTTGGTATTGGAACCATTGAAACGATGAGCAAGAATCAGATATCAATTAAGATAAGAAATGTCGTGAAATTATATTTCAACGATGCGGATGTGATGTTATTTGGTTCAAGAGCAAAAGGTAACTATACAGAAGACAGTGACTATGATGTATTGATTGTTACAAAGCAGGATTTATCTGTAGCTCAAAAGACTCCGTTGCGTACCGCCATTAGAAAAGATCTACTGGATTTCGGTATTCGATCAGATATTTTAGTTCAAAGCGAGTCCGAGATAGAACGAAAGAAGAAGTTACCTGGCCATTTCATTCGAAGCATTATGAAGGAAACAATACTCTTATGAACCAGGATAAAGCTGATCATATTGAGAATTGGATGTTCAGGGCAAAGGAGGATATTTCTGTAATGAAAAGGCTTTCAGATTCTGGAATAGAGTTTTATACCAGCACTATATGTTTCCATAGTGAAATAGTTGAAAACCTGATTCAAATTTGATAGGGCAAACCAGGATTCTTTACCTTACTGTTATTTGGGTACCACTGGTAGACCCAACATCATTTTCACCAAAGAATGCTGTAAATAAGTACCAAAGTAAAGTTATCTTTGTTTTCTATGGGTCTACTATTTATCTACCTGGGAATCGCCCTGATCTTCTCCTTTCTCTGTTCCATCCTGGAAGCGGCGCTTCTGAGCACCACCCCCATTTTTATCAACATGAAGCTGAAAGAGGGGAGGAGGTATGCCACAAGG
>JAGLTY010000217.1 GCA_023135025.1 Bacteroidales bacterium
ACTCCACCTGCTCCTGCAGTCCATGCTCCCTGATACGACTCCTGATATCGGAAAGGAACTTTTTATCGTCGCCGGTCGATCCACCTGTAAGCACCAGGTTCACATCGTCAAACTCCGGCTTCTGCTTCAGCAGGAAAAAGGCATCCACAAGAATGTCCATGCCATTTCCATAACTCATGCGGGAGACATACCCGATATTACGTTTTTTCTCCTTCACCGGTTTGAAGGTGTAATCGGCCGGGTCCACCCCGATAAGCACAGTGGTCAGCTTCGCTTCCGGAAGGGACATTTTCTCTTTCATCACCCCGGCATAATAGTCGCTGACCGATATAAATTTCGTGATATGATCTGCCTTGCTCGACATCAGTTTCCAGACACTCTCCGCCGCTGAGGGTTTCATCACATCGACCCACACATCTTCGTCCTGCAATGAGCAGATCACAGGTACATGAAGCCGCTCACCCAGCTGCTGTGCCAGTCCAAGCAACAGGGCGTTGGAGAGGTGGATCACATCGGGATCACAGTTCTCCACGATCCAGTCGACCATCTTCTGCAGCTCCTCCTTCTGCTGCCCCTCTTCGCCCAGCAACATGGAGACAGTCATCTCCTCCAGTCCCCTGGCCCTGGTGGAACCGGCAAATTTGGAGGCCAGTTTCAACATCGGCTTGGAGTTGAGTGCACGGTCGACCCAGCCCGGGGCCTTTCTGAATATGGGAAACAGCTGCTTCATATAAATGCTGATGGCCCCGTAGAAGACCGGTATCTCCCTGCTCAGATCGTGTTCATCGGCAAACAGTGGCAGGTACATTGGCAGCTTCACCACCATATGGTCCGATTTCCGGAGTGCCTCCACATATTTAGCGTCGCGCAGACAGTTCCCACAGTAAAAACTTCCCCCGGAACCCGGGATGATATGCATAATTTTCATTGGTTATCCTTTCTATTTTTTTCCAAAACAGTAAACACGGCCGTCATCGCCCGCCACATAGATACGGTTGTTGACCACAGCCGGATTTGCATGAACGGCGGTCCCCAGTTCATAGGTCCACACCAGTTTGCCACTCTTCCGTTCAAGCAGAAACAGGTCGCCACGCATGCTTGCGATCAACACCCTGTTCCCCACTACCACCGGTGAGGCATCGACCCGTCCACCGGTGTTGTACTTCCAAACCAGCTTTCCGCTGTTTTTGTTCAGGCAGTATACAAATTTATCGCGGTTCCCGATAAAAACACGATCCCCGTAAATGGCCGGCGACCCGATAAAGGGCAGGTTGGCCTCCTTGTTCTCAAACACCCAGTCCACCTTTTTTCCCAGCAGGTCCACAGCCGAAAATCGTCCGTCGTAATCGCCCACATAGGCATGATCGCGATCAATACCGGCCGAACTGGCCACATAGGTAGAGATCGACATGCTGCTGCGCACCTTCCCGGTCAACGCATCCACCATATGGATAAAACCATCACATCCACCGAAAACCGCCATCCCGCTGTAGAGTGCACAGGAGCCGTTGATAAAATTATCGGTCTCATACTTCCACAGTCCCTTCCCGGTTTCAGGATCGACCCCATGCAGGTAGTAGTCATAGCTACCCACCAGGATCACACTCTTCTTCCCTTTGCTGTAGAAGGCGGGAGAACCCATGATCATGTTCTCGGTCTGATAGGTCCACCTGATAGCTCCTGTATTCAGATCGACGGCATAGAGGGTTCCATCCAGGTTTCCCACATAGACCACCCCGTCCACAATCAGTGCCGGTGCCTCAACGCTATACTCGGTATTGATCTTCCATTTCAGTGTGCCATCGGTCTTGATACCGTAAAGGGATCCTTCCAGGGTACCCACCACAACGATTCCGTTACACACCACCGGTGATGCCTTGATTCCATCCTGTGCATTGAAGTTCCATAACAGGGTTGGCTTTCCGGGCAGGGATGCATTGCTCACCCCACTAAGCTTCGAATCGCCCCTGAAATTACCCCAGCAACTATTCGTCTGAGCCTGGAGCGTAATCCATGAACCCGAAACAATCATAAGTGCCAGCACAAACTGGATAATAGTTTTTTTGTTCGACATAGCTACAACCTTTACTCGGCTCGCGCCTTCGTGAACTTCGGTTCGACTTTACGACTAATGGCACCAGTAGGACAGGCATCAGCCACCTGAAGTGCCACCTTCTTTAATCCTGCTGCTGTACTCTCATTAAAGGGAATCCCCACCACCACATCAAATCCCCTGCCAATAAAGGTAAACCCGAAATCCTCCTTATGCTTCGCAGTGAGCCTTACGCAGATCCCGCATTTGATACACTTGGAAGGTTCATAGATCACCTCATTGTGCTGCATCTGTTTGGTGCAGAGATGACGTACTTCCGATTTGAAGCGTCTCTGATCGGCTCCATAGGCATCGGAATAGAGCCGGAGCCTGCAATTCTGCAGATCGCGGCAATCGCAATGCAGACAGCGTGCAGCCTCCTCCATCACCTGCTCCGCAGTAAGGCCATCCCCCTTCTGAGCCGGCTCCAGACGATCTCCCTCCACCGATTCTTTCAGATATTCTCCATACTCGGCCGGGACCAGTTTTCCAAAGCGGGAGTTAAAGAGAGAGGGCTCCCCTTTCACTGGCTGCTCCCTCAGGAACTGGTCCACACTGAATGCAGCCTCCTTGCCCTGTCCCAATACACGGATGGCCAGTTTGGAGGGCTTCAGGGCACTCCCCACCACAAAAACAGCACTGTCGCCCACCCTGTATGTTTTTCCATCGGCTTCGACACCTTTGGGATGCATGGGCAATCCCCATTGGGCGATGCCACTCTCTCCCTTTCCGGTGGCCACCACAACGGCGTCGCTGCTTTCCTGAAGCTTACGGAACTGTTCCGCATCCACCATGGAGCCCAGGCTGAATTCCACTCCCACCGCTGCAATATGATCAATCTCCTGCTGTAAGACCTCTGCCGGAAGCTCCTCCACGGACACCTCTTTGCAGAGACTGCCCCCTGCTACCCTGTTGCGATCGATTACCCTGCAGCGATGCCCCTTCAGGGCCAGGTGGTAAGCTGCTGCGAGTCCGGCCGGACCCGCACCAATAACCGTAACCTGTTTCCCACTGTCAACGGCTATGTCCGGCATCCAGGAGGAATCAGCAGCCATATCATGATCGCCCGCATAGCGCTTCAACAGGCAGATGGAGACCGGTTCATCGATCGATTTCCGGCGGCATGCCCCCTCGCATGGGGCGGGACAGATCCTGCCGAGTACCGAGGGGAGGGCTATGTCTCTTTTCACCACAACCAGTGCCTCATGGAATTTCCCGGCGGCAAGCAGGCGGTTCATCAGGGGAATATCCATATGGGCCGGACAGGTCACCTGGCACGGAGCCTCGCAATCGCCCACATGTTCGCTCAGCAGCAGTTCTAGTGCACTCTTTCGCGCCTCCCGTACCTCATCGTCCATGCTGATAATATCCATACCCTCCACTGCCTCCAGTGAGCATGAGGGAATGATCTTCCCGCTTTTGCGCTCCTTTACCACGCATACCATACAGGAGGTAAAGTGTTCAACATCCTCCAGGTAGCACATGGAGGGCACCTCAATGCCCATGTCTCGGATCACCTCCATCAGCACACTGCCTTTAGCAACCTCAATCTCCCTGTTATCGATCTTTATTTTAACCACTCTTTTTTCCTGTTTATCTGGCTATCGCCTCGTGACTTTTAGTTCCCTATCTGACTATCACTGCATTTTCGGGACACACCTGTCGGCAGCCATCACATTGAATACACAATTCGTTGTCAACCTCATGCTTCTCATGGGGCTTAAATGCGATGGCATCCACCGGGCAGTCCTGCGCACAGAGGGTGCATCCAATACAGTCATCGGTAATCTCATATTTAATCAGATCCTTGCATTTTCCGGCCGGACACTCCCCCCTGATATGTGCTTCATACTCCTCCCTGAAATACTCCAGTGTGGAGAGAATGGGATTGGGCGCCGTTCCGCAGAGCGAACACAAACTTCCCTTCTTGGTCCAGTGGGCCAGTTGTTCCAGGTTCTCCAGGTCCTTTTCGGTTCCCTTCCCTGTGGCAATCTTTTCAAGTATCTCCAGCATCCGCTTGGTACCAATGCGCCCGAAGCTGCATTTTCCACACGACTCATTCTGAGTGAAGGTCAGGAAATAACGGGCAATATCGACCATGCAATCGGTATCGTCCAGCACCACCAGTCCCCCGCTCCCCATCATGGCTCCAACCTCCTTCAGTGATTCAAAGTCGATGGGTGTATCGGCCTTCCACGACGGAACACATCCCCCCGAAGGTCCGCCGATCTGCACCGCCTTAAACTCACGGCCACCTGCCACACCGCCACCGATCTCCTCCACCACCTCCCTGATGGTCATTCCCATGGGCACCTCTATGAGTCCGCCCCGCGCCACCTTTCCGGCCAGTGAAAAAACTTTGGTACCCCGCGAAGATTCAGTCCC
>JAGLTY010000218.1 GCA_023135025.1 Bacteroidales bacterium
CGAGGGTTATACCATCGACAGGATTCATGAGCTGACAATGATTGATAAGTGGTTCCTGGCTAAGCTTAAGAATATCTATGATCTGAAGGAGGAGCTGGAGACGGTTCCGGCACTGGAACAGCTGGCAGATGAACTACTGCTCCGCTCCAAAAAGGCAGGATTTAGTGATTTCCAGGTAGCACGCCTGGTTATGAAGGGAGATGTATCGGCCGATCTGCTGGCCGTTCGTGAACACCGAAAGAAGCGAAACATCCTGCCAAAGGTGAAGCAGATCGATACGCTGGCAGCAGAATATCCCGCCCAGACCAACTACCTCTACCTGACCTACAGCGGAAGTGAACACGATATCGATTTTACGGTCGACCAGCGCTCGGTGATGGTGTTGGGGTCGGGAGCTTACCGTATCGGCTCCAGTGTTGAATTTGACTGGTGCAGCGTAAATGCACTGAACACAGTGAACGATGAGGGATATCGTTCCATCATGATCAACTATAACCCAGAGACTGTATCGACCGACTACGATGTATGTGACCGTCTATATTTCGATGAACTCTCCTTTGAACGGGTGATGGATATCTATGACCTCGAGCTGCCTAAAGGGGTCATTGTTTCCGTGGGCGGACAGATCCCCAATAACCTGGCCATGCGTCTGCATCAACAAAAGGTCCATATCCTGGGTACCTCTCCTGAGAACATCGATCGTGCCGAAAACAGGCACAAGTTCTCCATGATGCTTGATGAACTGGGCATTGACCAGCCACGCTGGAAGGAGCTCAGCAATATGGATGAGATCTTCTCCTTTGTTGATGAGGTGGGTTTCCCACTCCTGGTTAGGCCCTCTTATGTTCTTTCCGGTGCGGCTATGAACGTGGTTTCGAACCGCGAGGAGCTGGAGGGTTTCCTGACCCTGGCTGCCAGGGTATCCAAACAGTACCCGGTGGTGGTCTCCGAATTTATTGAACAGGCCAAAGAGATTGAGATTGATGCCGTGGCACGTGAGGGAGAACTCTTCTCCTATGCCCTCTCGGAGCATGTAGAATTTGCAGGAGTACACTCTGGTGATGCCACAATGGTTTTCCCGCCGCAAAAGATCTATTTTGAAACGGTTAGAAGGATCAAAAAGATCGCCAGGCAGCTGGCCAAAGCTTTGGAAATATCGGGGCCCTTTAATATGCAGTTCCTGGCCAAAGACAACGATATCAAGGTGATCGAATGCAATCTCAGGGCCTCACGAAGCATGCCTTTTGTCTCGAAGGTATTGAAGTCAAACCTGATCGACCAGGCCACCAAGATTATGCTGAAAGTTCCCATAGAGAAGCCAAATAAATCAATCTTTGACCTGGACTATATCGGCTGCAAGGCGCCTCAATTCTCATTCTCCAGGTTGAAAAAAGCCGACCCGGTGCTGGGTGTCGATATGTCCTCCACAGGCGAAGTGGGATGCATAGGCGACAATTACTACGAAGCGATCCTGAAAGCGATGATGTCGGTGGGGTATACCATCCCTAAAAAGAATATCCTGCTCTCTACAGGTGGTATGCGCTCCAAGGTAGAACTTGTGAACTCCTGCAAAATGCTGGTTGAAAAAGGATATAATCTCTTTGCCACCCATGGAACCCATGAATTTCTGAAGCTAAATGGTATCGACTCCGTCGACCTGGCCTGGCCCGACGAGGATCTGAAACCCAACGTTCTGGACTACCTGGAAGCAAAGAAAATCGACCTGGTAGTCAACATCCCCAAGGACCTCTCCTCACATGAGCTCTCCAATGACTATAGCATCCGGCGCGGGGCAGTGGATTTCAATATTCCGTTGCTAACCAATGCTCGCCTGGCTTCAGCCTTTATCTATGCAATTTGTAAAATAGAGTTGGATGATATCTCCATCAAGAGCTGGGACGAATATTAGGCACGAAGGGATATTAAAAAAAAGAAAAAGGGAGAGTACTACCCTTTCAACGCCTCGGCGCCTCCAACAATCTCGAGGATCTCATTGGTAATGGCTGCCTGGCGAGCCTTGTTGAACTGCAGGTTCAGCTCTTTCAACAACTCGGTGGCATTGTCGGTGGCCATATGCATGGCGGTCATACGCGCACCATGCTCAGATGCGTGCGAGTCAAGGATCGCCTTATAGAACTGCAGCTTCAATGAGCGGGGAATCAGTTCCTGTACAATATACTCCTTGGTGGGTTCAAAAATATAGTCCACATTGGAAGCAGGACCCGACTCTTCTGCCAGCTCATCCACCTTGATGGGCAGGAATTGCTCTTCAGTAAGAATCTGGGTTCCGGCATTCTTAAACCGGTTATATATCATATCGACATGATCATACTCACCATCGCTGAAAAGACCCATGATCATATTGGCCACTGCAGCCACACGGTCAAATGTAAGGTCGTCAAATATTTCACTTCCATCGAAGATCACATTGTATCCCTTTTTGCGTAGAAAATTAGCACCTTTCTTCCCGATGGCTATAAAATCAACCTGTCGCCCCATCATCTGCCTGTCAAAAATGGTCAGCGCCCTATGAATGGTGGCTTTAATAGCATTGGAGTTAAAAGCTCCGCACAGTCCCTTATTGGAGGTGATCAGGACCAGCAAAATCCGCTCCTCATCACGCAGTGCTGCGTACGGGTTGTCATCATCATCCTTTATGCTATCCCCAACACTGGCCAGGATCTCCTGCAGTTTTTCTGCATAGGGTCTGAACTGCACGATAGCGTCCTGTGCCTTCTTCAGTTTGGCAGCAGAGACCATCTTCATGGCACTGGTGATCTGCCTGGTGGAGGCCACAGAGGCCTTACGGTCTCGTATTTCCTTTAAATGAGCCATTCCGAATTACTTAAATTTCTCACCAATTTCCCTGGCTACATCTTCAAGTATACCGGTAATTTCATCCGATGATTTACCCTGTGCAAGGGCTGCCAATGTATCCTTGTGTTTCAGTTCCAGATAATCCAGGAACTCAGTTTCAAATTCTTTCACTTTTTCAACCGGTATACCGGAGAGCAATCCCTTTGTTCCACAGTAGATGATGGCTATCTGCTTCTCAACGGGCATGGGTGCATACTGGTCCTGCTTCAGAATCTCCACATTTTTGCGCCCCTTATCCAGCACAGCCATGGTGGCAGCATCCAGATCGGAACCAAACTTGGAGAATGCCTCCAGTTCGCGGAACTGGGCCTGGTCAAGTTTCAGTGTTCCCGCAATTTTCTTCATTGATTTAATCTGGGCATTCCCCCCTACTCTCGATACAGAGATACCCACATTAATGGCAGGTCGTACACCCGCATTAAAAAGATTGGATTCCAAAAAGATCTGTCCGTCTGTAATAGAGATCACATTGGTGGGAATGTAGGCAGAAACGTCACCCTCCTGTGTCTCAATAATGGGAAGCGCAGTTAATGAGCCACCACCCTTAACAAGAGGTTTTAACTGCTCAGGAAGATCATTCATGTTTTTAGCAATCTTATCGGATTTGATGATCTTGGCAGCACGCTCCAGCAATCTTGAGTGCAGGTAAAAAACATCACCAGGATAAGCTTCTCTTCCCGGGGGGCGCCTCAACAAGAGGGAGACCTCACGGTATGATACCGCCTGTTTGGAAAGGTCATCATAGATAATCAATGCCGGTCTGCCGGTATCTCTATAATACTCACCAATGCAGCATCCTGCAAAAGGAGCATAGAACTGCAGGGCCGCAGGATAGGCGGCGGTTGCCGAAACAATCACTGTATAATCCATGGCCCCTGCCTCTTCAAGGGTTTTCTGGATATCGGCAACAGTTGAACTTTTCTGTCCAATTGACACATAGATACAATATACAGGTTCGCCTTTCTCGTAAAATTCTTTCTGATTGATAATGGTATCAATAGCAATGGCTGTCTTCCCCGTTTGACGGTCACCAATAATCAGTTCACGCTGTCCCCTGCCAATGGGGATCATGGCGTCGATAGGCTTCAGACCAGTTTGCAAAGGCTCATTCACCGGCTGGCGATAGATCACGCCGGGGGCTTTCCGCTCCAGTGGCATATCGAGCATCTCCCCGGTAAAGGGGCCTTTACCGTCGATAGGCTCTCCCAGGGTATTGATCACACGTCCCAGCAGCTTTTCTCCCACACGAATAGAGGCAATCTTCCTGGAACGTTTTACAGAATCGCCCTCTTTGATTAATTCCGTTGATCCCAGCAATACAGCACCCACATTGTCCTCTTCAAGGTTCAGAACAATCCCCATAACTCCGCTGTCAAATTCGATCAGCTCATTGGCCTCTACACTGTTTAATCCATAAATACGGGCAATTCCATCTCCAACCTGGAGGACTGTACCCACCTCTTCAAGTTCAACTTCGCTTTTGAAACCCTCTATTTGCTTCTTTAAAATTTCCGATACTTCGGAAGGCTTAATCTGAGACATATGCTATTACTTTTCAATACTGGTTTGAAGTAGTTGTTTTTTCAATTTTC
>JAGLTY010000219.1 GCA_023135025.1 Bacteroidales bacterium
GCAGCTTGCTGCGAGGAGAGTCAATCTGTAGCTACAATTTGGGAGAGGTGTGAAAAAACTTCATCTACTTGTTAGAAAGTCTTTTATAGGTCCGCTCATTCTGACATTCTTTTTCGTCATTTTTATACTTTTGATGCAGTTTCTCTGGAAGTATATCGATGACCTCATCGGGAAGGGTCTGGAGATGAGTGTGATTTCTGAGTTCCTGCTCTACACCAGTGCAAGTCTGGTTCCATTGGCCATGCCGCTTGCTGTGCTCCTGTCCAGCCTGATGACATTCGGAAACCTGGCCGAAAACCTGGAACTGCTGGCGTTTAAATCTTCCGGAATCTCGCTTATAAGGATCATGGCACCGGTAATGGTTATCTCAGCGACCATCTCTATCGGGGCATTCATGTTTGCCAACTATGTGATGCCGGTAACCAACCTGAAAATGAGGTCATTGCTCTATGATATTCAGCAGCAACGGCCCGAGCTCACCATCAAACCGGGTGTATTTGACAATACCCTGGAGGGTTATTCCATCCGAATAGGTTCCCGGGATAGTAAGACAAGCCTTTTAAGAGATATCCTGATTTTTGACCATACCCAAAAGCGGGGAAATATAAGGGTGACCATAGCCGATTCGGGGTATATGAGGATGTCGGCCGACGAAAAACACCTTCTGCTCACTCTTTACAACGGCCATACCTATAAGGAGATGCAGAAGCAGAAGAAGGAGAAAAAACACATCAAAAGTTACCCGCATCAGAGGGACCAATTTGAAGAGCAGGAGATGATTATTGAAATGACTGGATTCGGCCTCAACAGATCCGATGAAAACCTTTTCCGTAACGCCTACTCCATGTTGAATATTAACCAGTTGCACCATTTCGAGGACTCGCTTACCAGGGATCTGGATACAGTACTTATTAAGTTCCATACCACCCTTGAGAAGACCCTGGTGGAAAAACCAAAGAACCTGCTTATCAAAAAATCCAGAATTGTTTCCGATCCCATGAAAAGCACCCTCAACAGTGAGGAATTAACCATTCTGCCTCTCCATGTGGACACCCTCTTTACACAGCTGAACAAACTGGAGCAGCGGCGTGCCCTCACCCAGTCTATCAACTATGCACGAAGCAACAAAAGTATAACCTCATCAAATGCAGGAACAACCGACTGGAAGATCTCAAAACTACGAAGGTACCAGATCGAGATCCAGCGCAAATATACCCTCTCCTTACTCTGCCTGATCTTCTTTTTTATAGGCGCGCCCCTGGGGGCCATTATTCGGAAAGGAGGCCTTGGAATACCAGTGATTGTTAGTGTGTTGCTATTCCTGATCTATTATGTAATCTCAATGACAGGAGAGAAGTTTGTCCGTGAAAATATCCTCCCTCCCTTTGCCGGGATGTGGATCTCAACATTTATCCTGGTCCCCATCGGGATATTGCTCACTTATAAAGCAGCCAACGACTCAGTCATTATGAATGTTGAAACCTATTTTCTCTGGGCCAAAAACCTATGGCAAAGGTCACAGAAACTCTTCCGAAAAAGATGAAGATCCTGATCCTGACCAACAAGCTTCCTTATCCCCCCAGGGATGGAGGTTCCATTGCCACACTCAATATGATGACCGGCCTTCATGATGCCGGAAATCAGGTCACCTGCCTGGCCCTGAATACAGCCAAACACCCCTACCCCTTGGAGCAAATTCCCAGTGAAATAAGAGAGAACATTCATTTTCTTGGAGTAGACTGTGATAGCTCCATCAGACCACTGCGCCTGGTGACCAATCTGCTGTTTTCCCGGAATCCTTATATCTCAGAACGATTCAATATCAAAGCGTTTAGAACTGCGCTTGCCGCACTGCTCCAAAAGGAATCATTTGATATCATCCAGTTGGAGGGACCCTACCCCGGGCTCTACCTGGATCTGATCAGAAAAACAAGTGATGCAAGGGTCTCCCTGCGGGCACATAATGTGGAACACCTTATCTGGGAAAGAAAAGCACTCCACGAAGCATCTCCCCTGAAAAAATGGTACCTGAAAAACATGGCCCAGCGGCTGAAACGCTTCGAGCTGGAGCTGGCTCACCAAACAGACGCTCTGATCCCCATCAGTAAATGCGATGAGTCATATTTCAGAAAACAGGGCCTTCATAAACCCATGATTACCATCCCCACAGGATTAAGCTTGGAGAACTATCCCCAAACCAAACTCCCGACCGAACCTTCCATCTTTTTTATCGGGGCGCTGGACTGGCTGCCCAACCAGGAGGGGCTGACCTGGTTCCTCCAGAACGTTTTCCATCTGCTGCTATCTGAACTTCCACAGCTCAGGTTCCATGTGGCTGGAAGAAATGCTTCCGCTCAATTTGAAAAAAAACTGAACCACCCAAATATCACCTACCATGGTGAGGTGGAAGACGCTGTAAGCTTTATGCAGTCGTACCGGCTTATGGTGGCGCCGCTCCTTTCAGGAAGTGGTATCAGGATTAAGATCATTGAAGGTATGGCTCTGGGCAGACCAGTGGTGACCACCTCTGCAGGAATCGAGGGAATACAGATCGTGAACCATCAAAACGTAGCAGTGGAAGACGACCCTTACAGGTTTAGCAATCAAGTTATTAAATTGCTTACAGATCCTCATGAAACAGACCACATGCTTGCTGGTACGCGCGAATTTATTAGCCGGAATTTTGATACCTTTGAACTTTCAACCCGCTTAAGTCAGTTTTACAAAACGGAGGGATGATCGTACTTCAACTCATATTCTGGATCTGCCTCGGTCTGTCTGTTTACTCCTATCTTCTGTTCCCCTCAATTCTTCGATTGCTTGCAGGGAAGAAAAATATAAATGCCAACACATTTTCTGCTGAAGAGGTGCCCGTGGTTTCGGTGCTGATTGCCGCATACAATGAAGAGAAGGTCATTGGTGAGAAAATCTAATCCGTTTTGAAGAGTGACTACCCCCTTGAGAAACTGGAAATCCTTGTGGGCTCGGACGCATCCACTGACAATACCAACGCCATATTGCAGCAATTAACTGAAGCAAACCGGTCCCTCCACCTGTTCCTCTTTGAAGAGAGAAAAGGAAAACCGGAAATTATTAACCAACTTGCAAAAGAGGCCCGGGGAGAGATCATGGTAATTACCGATGCCAATGTGATACTTGAGAGCAACACCCTGTTTGAGCTGGTCCGTTATTTCAAAGAGGAACGTATCGGCCTGGTTGACTCAGGGTTGATCAGCACAGGAATCAAAAGAGGCGGGATATCCCGGCAGGAAAAATTTTATACCAGCCGCGAAGTCAGCATTAAACACCACGAAAGCGTACTCTGGGGATCCATGATGGGGCCTTTTGGCGGATGCTATGCCGTTAGAAAGTCCCTCTACAGACCCGTTCCCGATCACTTCCTGGTAGATGATTTCTTTATCAATATGGCAGTACTTGAGCAGGGAGCATACTGTATCAGTAACATCCATGCAAAGGTCTATGAAGATGTTTCCAACAACCCCCGTGAGGAGTTCAAGAGGAAAAAGCGAATCTCAGCGGGCAATTTTCAGAACCTGTCCAGATTCCGTTCCATGCTGTTCAAAGGGAGAAAAGGTGTCGGGTTTTGCTTTTTCTCCCATAAAGTGATTCGATGGATCGTCCCCTTCCTGGTGATGATTACCCTTGCTTCATCCACCATCCTTGGTATAAAATCGCCATATTACCTGCTCCTTGCCCTCCTGCAACTACTGGTGCTCATCACCCCTTTTATTGATCATATCCTGAGGAAAATTAGAATCCAAAGTATACCTTTGCGGTTCATTTCACATTTTGTCCTGATGAACCTGGCCCTGCTGGCCGGTTTTTTCAAGTATTTAGGAGGAATTAGAAACAATGTCTGGCAACCAACAAGCAGAAACCATGATTAAGCTCAACTCTATTGAGGAGGCCCTGGAAGATATCAGGAACGGTAAGATCGTTATCGTTGTTGATGATGAGGACAGGGAGAACGAAGGAGATTTTGTCTGCGCAGCAGAGCTGGTTACCCCTGAAACAGTAAATTTCATGGCATCCAGGGGCAAGGGATTGATCTGCGCCTCTCTGACAGATGAACGATGTGCCGAACTGGACCTTCCCCTGATGGTAACCAACAACACCAGCAGTCATACCACCGCCTTCACCGTTTCAGTTGATCTGCTGGGACAGGGATGTACAACAGGAATTTCAGCTTCGGACCGTGCCAAAACACTCAGGGCACTGGTTGATCCGACCACCAAACCCGACGACCTCGGGAGACCCGGACATATCTTTCCGCTGAAATCCAAACGACAGGGTGTACTGAGGCGGGCCGGACACACCGAGGCAGCGGTTGACCTGACACGGCTCGGCGGACTAAAACCCGGCGGGGTCCTGGTAGAGATCATGAACGAGGATGGT
>JAGLTY010000022.1 GCA_023135025.1 Bacteroidales bacterium
TGACCAACTGAGCTACATCGGCAATCAAAGAACGTCAATGAAATATACCCTCCAAAATCGGTTCGCAAATGTATGAATATTTTGAAACTATCACAAAAAAATAAGTCTCTTTTTTATATGCCATAAAAAAAGCTGCCGGAGCAGCCTTTTTAACAGGTTTATATGGGCTATTTTTTTCTGATTTTCTCCTTTCGTTTCACAAGTTGCTTCCTCAAAGCGTCGATAGAGAGGTCGGTGGCCTCCTCAAATGTTTTGCACTGTTTCTTCGCAAATACCGACTGCCCTTTCACATCGAGTTTGATCTCTACAAGCTTGTTCTCTCGATCGGACGTATCCTTATCCAGTCTCAGGAAAATCTCCGCACCCAGAATGTCATCATAAACAGTAGGCAACTTCTTGACCTTGGTGTCAATGAAACTTAACAGTTTCTCATCTGCGTCAAACCGAATCGAATGCATCTTAATATCCATAAGTACCTCCTTCTTTTAGGCCCTTGGGTGGGCCTGGTTATAAATAGACTTTAGTTTCTTATATGTATTATGTGTATATACCTGCGTGGCGGAAAGGTTGGCATGCCCCAGCAGCTCCTTAATGGCATTCAGGTCCGCCCCCCTGTTCAGCATGTGTGTAGCAAATGTGTGCCGGAGCACATGTGGACTCTTCTTATCCAGTGTGGTCACCATGGAGAGATATCTGTTCACGATCCTGTAGACCAGCTTATCATAAGCCGGTCCTCCCTTCTCAGTAACAATCAGACGATCTGTTGGCTTAAGCGCCACAACTTCTTTGCGTATGATCAGGTAACGCTCCATTGCCACCAATAGCTCCTCATTCAATGGTATGATCCGCTCCTTCCCCCTCTTGCCTGACACCTTCACACTCTTCCCCTCCCTGTTAATAGAACCAGTTGTGAGCCCAATTAGTTCACTCCGACGCATACCGGTCTGGTAGAGCAGATCGAGCACCAAACGGTTCCTGATACCACTAAAATCCTCACCAAAATCAAATTCATTCAGTAGAAGATCCATTTTCCCCTCCTCCACGAAGGCGGGAACCCTCTTGTTAAGTTTGGGTTTCAAAACCCGCTCCATGGGATTGGAGTCAAGCAAACCCTCCTTGATAAGGAATTTGCAATATGTACTCAGGGAGGTAAGTTTTCGATGGACCGTTCGTGAACTGTATCCGGAGTCCATTAAAAAAACCACCCAGGAACGGATGGTCCTAAAATGCAAATCCACACCCTCATGGTCAGTATCCTGACAGAAAGCATGGAATTGGTTTAAGTCATTTTTGTAAGCTTTGACGGTATGCGTGGCATACCTCTTCTCGGCCTGCAGGTATCTCAAAAAATCATCAATCCTGGTCATGGGCAGCATTTAAAAGCCAGCCAAAATCCCTGGATTTAATCTTCCTGCTGCTGCAATTGCTGAATATAGATAGCTTTTAGCTTCTGCTGACGCTTGGTAATGGAAGGTTTTATGAATGCCTGACGGCTCCTAAGTTCCTTTACCACACCGGTCTTTTCAAACTTCCGCTTGAATTTTTTTAAAGCCCTTTCAATATTCTCACCCTCTTTAATGGGAATTACGATCATTTCAATCAGTTTTAAATTTCGAGCCGCAAAGTTAGATATTCATATCTTAATATTCAACTAAACCCGGCAAATTTTTTAAGGATTGAAAATGATTACAGCAATAATTATATAATTAATCCAGAAATTTTGACAAATCATTCGTTCCAGATAAATATATACAAAAAAGAGGTGCGAGGCAATAATTAAACTGAATTGATTTCTATGCGCATAGATTGTAACTTGTTACAGTTATTCCATAGCAACATATCTATACAATCATGAGCAAAATATACATCTGCCTGTTGCTGTTTCTGACTGTTTTCTCCTGTACAAAAAATCCAGAGGAACTCAACCTGGACCCTGAGACCAAAGCGCTAGTGGATATCCTTCAGGATGAATTGTTGCCCCTTACTACGGATCCGCTGAACTGGGAAGATCAGGATCTGCGGTGGCTGGATCCCCTGGCCGAAAAATCTGTGGTTGCACTGGGCGAATCCACCCATGGAACAGCGGAGTTCTTTAACGCCAAACACAGGATATTCAGGTATCTGGTGGAGAGCCACGGGTTCAAAGTATTTGCTTTTGAAGCTGATTTTGGAGAGTCCGTTTTTATAGATGAAGCGGTTCAGCAAGGCAGCGCTGCCGAAATAGATGCCCTGATGAGGTCCAAAATGCACTTCTGGACCTGGAAAACCGAAGAGGTAAAGGATCTGCTGGAGTGGATGTGCAATTATAACCTGGGGAAACCTGAGGAGGAGAAGGTCCACTATATGGGAGTGGATTGTCAGTTCAATACCTATCATCCTGAAATGGCAATGGATTATCTGAGAAGCACCGGCATCCCGTTCCAGGCTTATGCCGACAGTATACTTCAGGTGGCCCGGACAGCTTCTGAACAAAGTTTTGAATCCTACAGTTCCGAATCCTTTGATACATATCTCCGGAAGCTTGAAGCACTGCAGGATTCAATGACTGTATATAAAGATGATATGATCGGAGCATCTTCTGAACAGGAGTACCAGTTGCAGGCAAGGATCGTGGAGGTCATCATGCAGGTATCCGAGGTTAGATTTTACTCGCAGACACAACAATCCTCCATCAATTACCGGGACAAATACATGGCTGAAAATACAGCATGGTTGCTGGACTATTTCGAGGATGAAAAAATCGTTGTCTGGGCGCATAATTTTCATATTTCAAATATGGAATATGGAGTTACAGGTAGCATGGGAAATTACCTGACCTATCAACTGGGGGATCAATATTCCACCATTGGATTTCTCTTTTCGCATGGAACACTGACTGCAGTGGGGATGGAAGGAGAGAATTATACGGAGTTGGGAACACAAACCCTGGATACCATTCCCAAAGAGAATTCCCTGAACGCCATTATGTCCTATACGGGTGAACCTGCCTTTTCCATCGAACTTGAGACACTCCGGAACTACCTCGGTTGGTTCAATGCATTCAACAGGGGTATGGAATATTTCCAGATGGGAGCAGTCTATAATAACCGTCCAGAAGACTATTACTCTACCTTCGATCCGGACCTGTTCCACTTCATCATCTACTTTGACAAATCGACAGCTTCAAAATTGCTATAGGTCGAGATAAGGCAATACCCTTTGCAGGACTGAATCAGGAAGAATAAAATTTTCCTGCAATTCCTTGGGTGATTCAATGGTCCCTTTAAAGTCACGGTAGTTCACAATGGCCTTCACATCTTCCAGTTCTAAGTAAGGGTGCCTTAGCAACTCCCTGAAAGAGGCACTGTCTAATTGGATTTTCCGGATGGCAGCTGTATCAACATAAATCTTATCCCGGATCAGACCCAGGGTTTCATCCGGCATACCATAAACCTCTCCCAGCTGCTCCACCCTGAAAAATCCCCCCAGCAAATTCCTGTATTTTATAATACGCCCGGCATAAACGGGTCCGATACCGGGAAGGGGAAGCAGTTGTGCCGAATCGGCCCGGTTGATATCAATGGGCAGAGCAGAATTTCTTCTCTTGTCCGGATAGGTATATGGAATGGCATGACCGGAGTTACCTGTTACTTTCCGCCTGATGCTATCGCTCCGGACCCTTTGAAGAGAGTCGGCCCGTGCAAAGGATGCCATGATCATTCTGGCCTCCTGCTCAAATTTCTCCATACCTTCAGGTTCCCGGTCAGGAAGAAGCTGAACTGTGATCCTGAAAAGCAGGGAGAGAATCAGCAACAGGGAAAGAAGAATCAGGGCCCGCTGCTCACCACGGGGAAGCAGATAAAACTCTCTGTATAGACGTCTGGACATTTAAGGGTTGATGTGGCATATTGCCACAAATCACCCGATGGAAGGAAAAAGGGTAATGACCTTGCTGTAGACGCCCAGGGCGAAAAGAAATGCAATGGACAGGGGTGCCACAAATTTCACCAGGAACATGAAAAGCTTATAGTATCCGATCTTGTATAATCCATCACTGGAAAGCTCCTTAATGGATTTATCCCTTGAAAAGAACCATCCAATAAAGAGCACGATGAAGAATCCTCCCAGAGGAAGCATAAGGTCCGGTGAAGAATTGAAAAAGCCAAAAACATCGGATGAAACTGTACAAAGAATTCCAAGGAATCCAACAGAGATCATCGAGAGGATGGTGGCCTTTTTACGCGACATGTTCAGCTGCTCTGAAAAATAGGCTACAATCACTTCCAGCATTGATATGGTGGATGTGATGGCAGCAAAGCAGAGCAACAGGAAAAACATAAATGCCCAGATCAATCCACCCGCCATATTCTGAAAGATTACAGGCAGGGTCTTATAGACCAGTTCAGGGCCCTCACCCGGATCAATTCCAAAGGCAAATACAGCCGGGAAGATGGCGATCCCGGCAATAATGGCAACAATTGTATCAGCAGCAACCACACTTACAGCTGTACCGGCAAGATTCTCCTTCTTCTTAATGTAGGAACCATAAGTGATCAGTGTACCCATCCCAATGGAGAGCGAGAAAAAAGCCTGCCCCAGAGCTTCAAGAATGATCCGAAACGGTTCATCTTTGATCTGGGTAAAATCAGGTTTAAACAGGAAAACCAATCCCTCTCTGCCCCCTTCCAGTGTGACAGACCTTACCACCAGGATCAATAGTAAAACCAGGAATATGGGCATCAGAATCTTGGCCCACTTTTCAATTCCATTCTTCACACCCGAGATAACAATATATCCTGTGAGTAACATCATCACCACAAACCAGATAATGGGCCTCCAGATATCTGATGTGAATGATTCATAATGATTGCTGAAAAACTGCGTCAGAGCTGCATTGTCCATGGACGCAAACCCAAACTTTTCGGGAAATAATATCCACCTGACGGACTGGACCACATATTCCAATGTCCAGCCTGCAACAACCGTATAGAAAGCAAATATGATGAAGACGGAAACAACGCCCAGCATACCAACCAGATGCCACTTCTTTCCCGGAGCGATTTTTTTAAATGCGCCCACAGGATTTAGCTGGGCAGATCGACCGATTACGAATTCGGACATCATCACCGGAATCCCTATGGCTGCAACAAAAAGTAGATAGACCAGCAGAAAAGCTCCTCCCCCATTTTGCCCGACCACATACGGAAACCGCCAGATGTTGCCTAACCCGATGGCAGATCCTGCCAATGCTGCCAGGACCCCAAACTTGCTGCTAAAACTGTCTCGTTCTCCGTTTCCGCCCTGCAACATCCTGATAGTATTAAAGCCTGTCGATGCAGTTCAGATCCTCAAAAGCCACTTTCATACGTTCGATCAGTGACTTTTCACCCTCCCTGAGCCAGGCCCTGGGATCATAAAACTTCTTATTGGGCTTATCTTCACCATCAGGATTTCCAATCTGTCCCTGCAGGTAATCATGATTTTTGGCTTCAAAAGCACGAACGCCATCCCATGTGGCCCACTGGGTATCCGTATCGATGTTCATCTTGATCACACCATAACCGATGGCCTCACGAATCTCCTCCCGGGTTGATCCTGAACCTCCATGGAAAACAAAGTAAAGGGGCTTCTTGTCCAGTCCGTACTTCTCCTCAACAAATTTTTGTGAATTATCAAGAATCTTAGGAGTCAGCTTTACATTACCAGGCTTGTATACTCCGTGTACATTTCCAAAAGATGCAGCGATGGTGAAGTTGGGGCTCACTTTGGAGAGCTCTTCGTAGGCATAAGCCACATCTTCGGGCTGTGTGTAGAGCAGTGAATTGTCCATACCGGTATTATCCACACCATCCTCTTCTCCACCGGTACAACCCAGTTCGATCTCCAGGGTCATACCCATCTTGCTCATGCGCTCCAGATATTTTTTACAGGTTGCTATATTCTCTTCAAGAGGCTCCTCGGAGAGATCAAGCATATGGGAAGTGAAGAGTGGTTTTCCATATTTTTCAAAATGTCTTTCACCTGCATCCAGCAGACCGTCGATCCATGGCAATAATTTTTTTGCTGCATGGTCGGTGTGAAGAATTACAGCAACGCCATACTCTTCAGCCATATAGTGCACATGTTTTGCACCACTGACAGCACCGGCTATGGCCGCCTTCTGGTTCTCATTGGAAAGTCCTTTTCCTGCAAAGAAAACCGCTCCGCCATTGGAAAACTGGATCATTACCGGCGAGTTAACCACTTTTGCCGATTCAATAACTGCATTCACAGAGTTGGTTCCCACCACATTTACGGCAGGAATGGCATATTCATTCTGCTTGGCAATGTCAAGCACCTTCTGTACATCTTTACCCGTTACAACACCGGGTTTTACAACGTCTAAAATCTTTGTGGACATGATAATATTTATTAGATAAATTGGGTTTGAAATGAGCGAACAAAATTAGAATAAATTCTGGTAAAATCAACAGGATCAGAAGGGATAACCGATGGCAATATTAAAGGTCAGATCTTTTCCGGATATGCCCGAATTCCCGGGCAGCCAGTTGGAACCTTCAATTGCATAGGGACTGCGTAGTGGAATCCCCAGGTCGAACCTGAATATCAGAAAGCTGAAAACAGCCCGGGTACCTACCCCTGTACCTACAGCAATTTCCCTGTAAAAACGGTTGAATTCAAACCCGGCCCCCACGCGGTCATCTTCAGATGAGAGGGACCAGATGTTACCCGCATCCAGGAAAAATGCAGCTTCCAGCTTCCAGAAGAGCTTAAACCGGTACTCCATATTGACCTCCAGTTTTACATCACCTGTCTGGTTCGGATAGGCAGACTCTTCCGGATCGTTGTAGGAACCCGGACCCAGATCCTTAACCTGCCATGCCCGAATACTGTTGGCGCCTCCGGAGAAGTACTGTTTTTCAAAAGGCATGGCATTGGAATTGGCATAAGCATATCCCACACCCGCAAATCCACGCAGTACCAAACTTATATCTTCATAGAGGAAAATATAGCTCCTGAAATCAATATCCGCCTTTACATACTGGGCAAAATCAACTCCAAGTATCTGGTAATTATTATCACCGGGATCGGAGGCAAAAGCACTGAAGCCCGCATATAACAGATTTCCGGCACCCTCCAGGTTCAGACGAAGATCCTGGAAACTCTGATTCTTTAACAACTTCTGATTGGACCAGATCAGCGAATAACGGGTATCGATAATCAGATGGGGTTCATAGCTGTAATAGAGGTATTTACCTTCCAACCAATCCTGGAAGTCGTCGCGTTTATATGGTGTTAATATGAGGCTGGCTTCAAAAGGGTAGACCCGGTGCATCAACTTTTCGTTTCCTTTCCAGTCGTAGCCAAACGATGCATTGGCCATGGTCCGGATATAATCGGGACGCTTTTGATAGTTATAAGATAGACGGATATTGGTCTGGGGATTGTACTTTCTGATAAACTGGTCCGTTTTCACAGGAAGCAGAAATTGTGGGATTCTCAGTCGGGCCTCAACCCCAAACTCCTGCATGATATTGGGACCGGTATAGGCCGTGTCTGACTCCTCTCCTGTCGGTCTGATATTTTCAATGGCCCCCATAAAAGTGAGGTCGAACTGTTCCGATCCTCCAAAGAGGTTCCTGTGGCGATAGCTTACATTGGCTGCTGCCCCAATATTACCAGCCGAGTTGGTGCCCTCCACTTTGACTGTATAGGACTGCCTGGTTGCCGGTGCCACCAGCACATCACAATCGAGCTGAGGCTCCTCCGAATCTACCTCCCTGAACCGGATATCAACCATTCTGAAGGCACTCAGAGAAGAGAGGTTCCTGTAGGTGCGGTTCACATCCGAAGCGTCATAGAGAGAGCCGGGAATGATGTAGTTTTTCTGGGTAACCATTGCAGGACGGATGTTTGGTTTCCCGGAATAGACCAAATACACACTATCGTAGACCAGGGTATCTCTCTGCAGGGTCTCCTCATCGCTGTTTTTAGCAAAGGTCATGGCATTAAAATCGGTCATCATATGAACATCCCGAATGGTATAGACCGGATGATCGGTATGCACCGTCTTTCCCCTCCGGTTTGTATTGGGAAAGTTGCGAATCCCCAGGGTGATGTCCACCTGGTGAGTGTTCAACGCACTATCCACTTCATAATAGACAAAATCACGATTGAAGGCATAATAACCACTATCGCGCAATATGGTCTCGATCCTGACACGCTCCTCCTGCAACACATCCACATCAAACAGCTCACCCGCCCTGAATTTGTTACTGGTGGTATCAGCCAGTACCATATGTGAAAGGGTGGCATCCTCGAAAAAGTAGGTGATGTCCCGAATCCGGTAAGGCTCACTGGGAGAGACCCGGTATACCACCCTGGCACGCCTTTTTCTATAAAGGGTGGTATCGGATACCTCCGCTTCGTAGAATCCCTTGTTCCGCATGTGAAGGGTAAGCTGTTCGGTCGATTTCAACATCAGATCCTCATCATATACAGCCGGGGGTTCACCAATACGTCTCAGCCAGTTATTAAACCCATTCTCCTTCTCCGGAGAAGAGAGATTATAGAGGGAGAGGTAGAACCTCCAGAAAATAATCCGCTTGTTGGGTTTCTGCTTGATATAGTCGTTCAGTTCCTTCTTGTCAAAATCGCCTTTCCCAGACTCAATCTTATAGTTATGCAATAGATACTCATCTTCAGACACATACTTGGTGGCTCTACAAGAAAAGAGAAGTATCGAAATGATAATAATCGTAATATATGGGATCGATCGCTGCAATGAGGTCTGTTAAAGGGGCTAAAATACAAATTTTACTGCACCCGATTATTTTTTTCATCTTTGCATTTACAGAGCATAACAACATGATCTCCTCCTCACAATCAAAACTGATTCGTTCCCTGCGACAAAAGAAGTTCAGGGACCAGCACCGGCTCTTTCTGGTTGAAGGTGAAAAAATGGTCGGGGAACTGGCCTCAGAGGATCCTGAAAATCGGTTTCAGATCCGGGAACTTTTCGCTACCCCGGAATGGATCGACAATCACGGAACACTGCTGCAATCTCAGAAAGCGCCCATCACTGAGGCCACTCATACAGAGATCAAAAAGGTAAGTAACCTGGTCACACCACAGCCAGTGATCGCGCTGGTATTCATGCCCGAGACCCGGTTCAGTGTCCAAGAGCTTCTCCACACCCCTGTCCTGGCCTTTGAGTCGATACGCGATCCGGGAAACCTGGGTACCATTATTCGAACGGCCGACTGGTTCGGCATTGGCCATATGGTCTGCACCCCCGATTCTACTGACCTCTTTAATCCCAAAGTGGTACAATCCACCATGGGGGCCATCGCCAGGGTGCAGGTACACTACCTGGAGATAGAGACGCTGTTGAAAAGCAAAGAGATGCAGGCTAAAACAATTTTTGGCACTTTCATAGAAGGTGAGAATATCTACGAAACCACCCTTGAACCGGATCCGCTGATCCTCTTTGGAAATGAGTCGCACGGACTATCCGGGCGCCTTGTTCCTTATATCCGGCAAAAGATCTCTATTCCATCCTTCTCCCCACAGGGAAAAGGATCAGAATCACTCAATGTGGCCTCATCGGTTGCGGTGGTCTGCTCGGAATTGAGAAGAAGATAGTGAAGCCTACTCAAAGTGGAAATTGAACATAATGATATAGGAACGGGCACTTTCGATGGATCCCGCAAAATCGGGATGCCCTGTACGCCCAATGGGATCAATGATATTCATCAGGCCTACGGCCAGTTTAACCTCCGGTGCAAATTTGAAATATCTTAAATAGTTGTCCACTCCAAAACCAAACTCCAGGTATAGATCACCCCGCTTGAACTTCATATACTCATTGGATTCACTATCATAGGAACCGGGTTTTTTGGCAGACATATCATACCTGAAGTTTAATCCTCCAACCAGGTAGGGCCTGTAGTTGTTGACCCTGAGGGAACGATACTTAAATTGCAAGGGGAAATCAAGAAAAGCGGGACCCAGTGGCACCGGGTTGTCTACATTTGGCAGCTCTACCAGGTCTCCTGCCACACCATTGTTGTATTCATAAAAGTAGATCTCCCTGGATCCAAAGCTGATCCCGGGCAGAAACCTGAGGTTCCAGTTCTCGTTAAGCCTAAGATCCGATACAATGCTTACCTGGAAACCGGGCAGCGGATGACTCAGATCGGCATAGCGAAACTCCTGTCCTGCAATTTCGGATGTGTAATCGTAATTTCTGATGAAACCCACATCCATAGCATTAACACCCACGGTAAATCCAAAATGGATCCTTTTCAGGTCAAATGCAGTAAGATTCCTTGGCCGCTCAACCTGTCCAAAGGTACCCAGGGAAAGAAGAAGCAGAGGGATGATCAGAATCGGTTTTCTCATTATTGATTTAAACGGCCAAAGATAGCAAATAGTATAGACCCTTCAGCAGAATCCTCAATCGCTTAACAGTTGCTCCAACGCATTTTCAAAATCGCGGGCATAGTCGGAGATAAATCCAAAGGAGACATCATCAATTCTGAGTTCCTCCTTGGTGACATGGCCCAGGGCTGAAAAATGGATCCCGGTTTCCATCATAAAATCAAGGAACCGCGTCTCCTGTTCAGCTGTGACACTTACCACCACACGGCTCTGGGACTCCCCAAAAAGGAAGGCGTCGCCCCGGATTTCGGCAGGCGATGTCACATCAAAACCCAATCCGCCCGGCAGGGCACACTCCACCAGTGCCACAAAGAGTCCCCCGAGGGAGACGTCGTGGGCCGAGTTCACCAGGCGCTGATTGATCACGCTGGAAACTATCTGCTGCAGTTTCATCTCATACTCCAGATCAAACTTAGGTGCAGCCGACTCATGACAGTTATGGAAAACTGAGAGGTATTCCGAAGATGAAATATCATTGTCGGACCGCCCGATCAGAAAGATCATATCTCCCTTGTTCCGGAAATTCACAGTCATCACATTTTCATAACTCTCCAGGATTCCCACCATTCCCACCACGGGTGTTGGAATCACCGATGCAATATCCTCCCCATTGTGAGTAAGGTTATGAAAGCTCACATTCCCTGCAATAACCGGAATGGCCATTCGCCTGCACACCTCACCGATCCCCTTCACACTTTCAGCAAAATCACGATAAACGTAAGGATCTGAAGGATCCCCGTAATTGAGACAATCGGCCAGTGCCACCGGTCTTCCACCCGAACAGATGATATTCCGTGCAGCCTCCACCACAACAATCATGGCTCCCTTCTTTGGTTCGAGCCTTCCATAACGTGAATTACCATCCACACTTATTGCCAGTGCCTGGTCATGACCATCGATCTTTACAATACCTGCGTCAGATGAAAATTCACTGCTCATATTGGAAAGCCCGGCCATGGTATCGAACTGTTCGTAGATCCATCTCCTGGAGGCAATATTTGGCAGGGAGACTATTTGCCTGGCGATATCTTTCATATTACCGGGTACAGGGACCTCCTCGGCTGAGATAACACGTGGTATCTTTCCCCGCTCTTTCATATCCCGGATATAGACCGGAGCTCCTCCGCCCCTGACCAGCAGGTTCACGGGCAGATCACCGCACACGGTCGAATCTTCCATGATCCGGATCCGGTCTCCGTCATCCACCGAACCTATCTGTGAACACTCCAGTCCCCACCTCTGTACCACAATGGCTATCTTTTCAAAATCCTCTGCTCCGGCAGCAAGCAGCATCTGCTCCTGTGTCTGCGACAGCAACACCTCCAGGGCATCAATATCCTCCCGGATCACCGGCATCTCATGGAGACGTATCTCCACACCTTTTTCTCCTCTGAAGGCCATTTCAGCAGCCGCGCAGAGCACACCGGCAGCACCAATATCCTGCATACCCCTGATCAAACCCGCTTCATTGAGTTCATGAATACAATCCATCAGGATTTTACCGCTGGCAGGATCGGCTATCTGTGACTCGGGAACCATCTGCCCCTTTTTCTTCAACGCTTTAGAAGCAAATCCAGCGCCATGTACACCACGCCCTGATGTCTTTTTTCCAAGTAAAACCACATACTGCCCCGACGCTGTAAAAGAAGCCCTGATCATCCGGTCCTTACGGACAATCCCTACACCCATCAGGTTCACCAGGGGGTTGAATTTGTAGCTATCGTCGAACAGGATTTCACCACCCACTATGGGTACACCAAAATTATTAGAATAGCTGCCCAGCGCCCCCACCACTGCATTGACCATATCCCGGATATGCTTCTCTTTGGGATTCCCGAACCGCAGGATATTCAACTGTCCCACCGGTTCGGCACCCATGGTAATCAGATCACGGTTCACATTCCCTGCTCCCACCGCTCCCTGCCGTGGATCTACGGCAATGGGATGGTTGTGGGATTCCATCTTTACCACACAGGCCAGCTCATCATTGATATGAATCACCCCTGCATTTTCGTCACGTGCAGGAATAAAAACATTCTCACCCTCTATGGGCATCTCCTCCAGCCACTTGATGGAGCTTTTGTATGAGATATGTTCCGACCACATGGCGGCAAACATATTCAGTTCAAAAGGGGACGGCTCCCTGCCCAACATAGATTCAATGGAATAAAGCTCATCCTGTGTCAGGTAGGAAAGTGCACGTTCTTTAAGTAAAGGGCTGTTCAAATCCATAATCGTATCAGTTAATGAACAAATATAGTGAATAGATCATCAAGATAATTTTTACATTTGTTGGAAACCCATTTTAATGAGACCCGTTGCCATCATAACAGGAGCTTCTGCCGGAATAGGAAGAGCCACAGCCGAAGCGCTGGCCAGGAACAATTATGATGTGGTCATCACCGGACGCCGCCCCGAAAAACTGGAATTGGTGGAGGAGGAGATCAGAGCAAAGACAGATG
>JAGLTY010000220.1 GCA_023135025.1 Bacteroidales bacterium
ATATACTCCAATTCTATTAACACTTTTTCTGTTCAAATAAACATGTACCTTTAGTGTGTCTATGATAAACAATCCCCGTCTTATACAGAATGATCCCTGGCTGGAGCCCTATGGTGATGCCATTGTCAGGCGCATGAATAAAGCACTTGAAAGGGAACAGGAGCTGGTTGGTGAAAGTACACTTCAATCTTTTGCCAGCGGACACCTCTGGTTCGGACTACACAGAGAGGAGAATGGATGGGTCATGCGCGAATGGGCTCCCCATGCCACAGAGATATTCCTAACCGGCACATTCAATGACTGGCAGGTTGAAGAGTCATTTCGTTTTGAACGGCTCGACCATGGCAACTGGGAGATCAAACTGGATGAGGGATCCATCGCCCATGGTGACCGTTACAAGCTGCTGATTCGCTGGGAGGGCGGAGAAGGTAACAGGATCCCGGCCTGGTGCAACAGGGTGGTACAGGACCCCGAAACCCATGTTTTTGATGCCCAGGTGTGGAATCCGGGTCAACCCTATCGATGGAAGAATCCGTTGCCGGATCTAAAAGATTTTCAGCCGCTGATCTATGAGGCCCATATCGGCATGGCTACAGAAGAGTATAAGGTGGGTAGCTATTCCGAATTCCGGGAAAAAGTGTTGCCACATGTGATCCGTGGAGGATACAACACACTCCAGCTGATGGCCGTCCAGGAGCACCCCTATTACGGTTCATTTGGATATCATGTCTCCAATTTTTTTGCCTCCAGCTCCAGGTTTGGCACCCCTGAGGAGCTGAAGGAACTCATTGACGAGGCCCATGGGCACGGTATTGCTATGATCATGGATATCGTTCATTCTCACGCGGTAAAAAATGAGAACGAGGGGCTGGGATTGCTGGATGGTGATCCGGCACAGTTCTTCCATGGCGACCACCGGAGGGAGCATGTGGCCTGGGACTCATTGTGCTTTGATTATGGCAAGAATGAGGTGACACATTTTCTTCTCTCCAATGTGAACTACTGGCTGACAGAGTTTCGGTTCGATGGATTCAGGTTCGACGGGGTGACCAGCATGCTTTACTATGATCATGGTCTGGGACGGGACTTTACCAGCTATGATCTCTATTTTGACGGGGGACAGGACGAAGATGCCATTGCCTACCTCTCGCTGGCCAACAAGATGATCCAGGAGATCAGGCCGGGAGCACTCTCCATTGCGGAGGATATGAGCGGTTATCCCGGACTGGCCGTGCCTGTTGAGCAGGGAGGGGTTGGATTCAACTACCGTCTGGCCATGGGAACTCCCGACTACTGGATCAAAACCATTAAAGAGAAGGCCGATGAGGAGTGGAACGTCTCCGAGATTTTCCATGAGCTTACCTCTAAGCGGGGCGACGAAAAAACAGTAGGGTATGCCGAATCGCACGACCAGGCACTGGTGGGAGATAAGACCATCATTTTCCGGCTTATCGATAAGGAGATGTACTGGCATATGAACAGGGACTCTCAGAACCTGGTGGTGGACCGCGGAATCGCCCTGCATAAAATGATACGGCTGATTACAGCCGCCACAGCCGGGAACGGTTACCTCAACTTCATGGGCAATGAGTTTGGTCACCCCGAATGGATCGACTTTCCCAGGGAGGGGAACGATTGGTCCTACCAGTATGCCAGGCGCCAATGGAGCCTGGTGGAAAACAGGGAGCTAAAGTACCACCAGCTGGGCGAATTTGACATAAAGATGATCCATCTGCTGGCCAAAGCCGGTATCTACAACGCATCCTGCAATCATGTGAAGACGGACCAGGCCGACCTGGTGATTGCCTTTGAACGGAAAGGACTGCTCTTTGTGTTCAACTTCCACCCTGTCAACTCCTATACCGATTATGGACTTGCTGTGGATGCCGGTAAATACACCACCCTGCTCTGTTCAGACCAGCCTGAATTTGGAGGTTTTGGCAGGTACGACACTGCCATGGTTCATCGCACTACCGTTGAATCTTCGTTCGGGTTCAAACAGAATCTGAAGCTCTACCTCCCCTCCAGGACCGGCATGGTACTTCGGCGCCAGGATATCCCCAGGGTCAGGTAACAGGTTTCTTGATCCCGGTTTTTCAAATCCATCTCACCAGGGGAAAGTCCATCCGGTGCGGAATGTGTTCGTGCTTTGGAAAGATCCTGAATCCAATATCAAATACCCCGGTTTCAGTTACCTTCTGTGATAAGGTGTACTCTGCCAGGGTACCATCAACCCGGGTACATTCGAACTCCTTTTTACCCCTGAACAACAGGGGCTCATTCCCGCTGCCACTCCGGGTATGTACCATCTCCACCCCAATCTCTTCGGCCGAAAGGCCATCCAGATCCAGCACCATCTTCCCGGTATAGGTATTGCCCACCACAAACTCCCCGCGGGTCACATCGGGAAAATCATACTCCACCACCTTGATGTTCTTCCAGTGTTCAAGAACCTTATGCTTCCAGAGGGCAAGCTCCTTGGGTATCAGGTTCTCCTTCTCCTTTAATATTTTGGAGCGCTCAAAGAGTTTCATATAGAACCTGTCGATATAATCCCTGAGCATCCTGTTCATGGTGAACTCGGGTGCCACACGGGCGATGGTATTCCGTATCATTTCGACCCATTCGACCGGTACATCCTCCTTGTCCCGTCGGTAGAACTTTTCTATAATATTGTTCTCCAGCAGCGTATAGATGCGCTCTGCATCCAGCTCATCCTGCAGTTCCTGGTTATCAAAGGAACGCTCGATGGGTAGCATCCATCCGGCATCTTCACGGTACCCTTCGGCCCACCAGCCATCGAGCACACTGAAATGCATGGTCCCGTTCATCACAGCCTTCTCTCCACTGGTCCCGGAAGCCTCAAGCGGTCGTGTGGGGGTATTGAGCCATATATCGACCCCGCGAACCAGCCTTTTGGCCAACTGGATATCATAGTTCTGAAGGAAAACGATCTTACCAATGAATTCGGGCCTTTTGGAGATCTCCACAATCATCTTGATCAAATCCTGTCCGGGAATATCCCTGGGGTGCGCTTTCCCTGCAAAAACAAACTGTACCGGCTTCTCCGGATTATTGACAATCCTGGAGAGCCTCTCAAGGTCCCTGAACAACAGTTGAGCACGCTTATAGGTGGCAAACCTCCTCGCAAACCCGATGGTTAGTGCATCCTTGTTCAGGGCTGTGGAGATCTCAATCATCTGGCCTGGATTGTCCATCATCCTGGTGGATGCTACCGCCAACCGCTCTTTGATATGGTTGATCAGTCCCCCGCGTTCCTGCGATTTCAGATCCCAAATCTCCTTACCCGGAACCTGCTTGATCCTCTCCCACATCTCCCGGTCCTCCTGGCGCAGGAAATAATCCTCTCCAAATGTTTTTTCATACAGCTTTTTCCATTCCGGACCCAGCCAGGTGGGAAGATGTACCCCGTTGGTTACATAGCCGATATGCAGTTCATCGGCCATATACCCCGGCCACAGTCCGGTAAACATCTCCCTTGAAACCTCTCCGTGTAATTTGCTCACACCATTCACCTCCTGTGACAGTTTCACCGCAAGCACACTCATGGAGAACTTCTCATGTTTATGGTTGGGATGGAACCTCCCAAGGTTCATGAACTGGTTCCAGGTGATTTTCAATCGCTCGGGATAATGTGCCATATAGGTCCGAAGCAGGTCCTCCTCAAAAGAGTCGTGACCGGCGGGAACCGGTGTATGTGTGGTAAACAGGCTGGATGTCCGAACCAGTTCCACCGCTTCGGGGTAGGTCATGTTCCCGTTCTGGATATACTCCCTTAACCGTTCCAGACTCGTAAAAGCAGCATGTCCCTCGTTACAGTGATAGAGGTCCGTATCAAGACCAATGCTCCTTAGTGCCCTGATCCCGCCAATGCCCAGCAGGATCTCCTGCTTCATGCGGTTTTCGTTATCCCCCCCGTAAAGGTTATGGGTGATCCCCCTGTCCCCCTCCTGGTTGGCTTCATAATCAGTATCGAGCAGGTAGAGCGGGATTCTTCCCACCTGAACCCTCCAGATCCTGGCAAACAGGGTACGTCCTGGAAGTACAATTTGCACATCCTTCCAGTTTCCATGTTCATCCCTGACCGGAGTAATAGGTAATCTGGAAAAATCCTGGGCATCACTGAGCGCCACCTGTTCCCCCCCGGCCGAAATCACCTGTCTGAAATATCCATACCTGTACAGGAGTCCTACACCGACCAATGGAATGTTGAAATCGCTGGCCTCCTTCAGGTAATCCCCTGCCAGAAGTCCCAGTCCCCCCGAAAATGTCTTCAATGAATTGTGTATTCCATACTCCATGCTGAAGTAAGAGATGCCCGGCATCCCCTTCTTCGGTTTTTCCGCCATGTATGCCACAAAGACCCCGTGAACCTTCTGAAGCTT
>JAGLTY010000221.1 GCA_023135025.1 Bacteroidales bacterium
CACCTGTTGAAACAGCAGAATATCAAAGTGACCGAAGAGGAGGCATTGGAAGCTGCCAAAGGTGTGGCCCTGAACCAGTATATGCAATATGGCATCAGTAATGTTCCGGACGATCACCTGGAGAATTACGCCAAAGAGATGATGTCGAAGCCGGAAGAGGCCCGTAAATTTTATGAGCAGAAGGGTGAAGAGAAACTGATTTCCTATATCAAATCGACAGTCAAATTGGATGAGAAGGAGGTCAGTTCGGAGAAGTTCCGTAAATTGTACGAGAAATAAAAAGCAATTCTATGAACCAGCATGACGATTTTAAGAAGTTTGTCACCAAACATATGGGCATCAGTAGCATGACGCTCCATCGGTTTACTTCGCTGTACAACAACTACATTTCACCTACCATTATAGAGGAGAGGCAGTTAAATGTAGCCTCCATGGATGTTTTTTCCAGGCTGATGATGGATCGTATTATTTTTTTGGGTGCGCCCATCGACGACTATGTGGCCAACATTATACAGGCTCAGTTGCTCTATCTCGATTCTGCCGATCCCAACAAGGATATCCAGGTCTATTTCAATACACCTGGCGGAGGGGTGCATGCCGGACTCGGGATCTATGATACCATGCAGTACACTTCATGCGATGTGGCCACTATCTGTACAGGGATGGCCGCCTCTATGGGTGCCGTTCTGCTGGCTGCCGGAACTCCCGGCAAACGCTCCGCACTCAGACACAGCAGGGTGATGATACATCAGCCCATGGGTGGGACTCAGGGTCAGGCTTCGGATATTGAGATCACTACCCGTGAGATCCTGAAAATGAAAAAAGAACTCTACACTATCATAGCGGATCATTCTGGCAAATCTGTTGAACAGGTGTCGAAAGACGGGGACCGTGATTTCTGGATGAATGCTGCCGAGGCCAAGGAGTATGGTATGATTGATGAAGTTTTGTTGAGAACCAAAGATAAGAAGTAATGGACCGTTGCTCTTTTTGCGGAAGGGAGAAGAAGGATACCAACCTTCTCATTGCCGGTATTTCGGGTCACATCTGTGACCGCTGTATCGAACAGGCTTACAGCATTGTCCAGGAGGAGCTGGGTGTGCATGGCGAGTTTGATATGGGGCAGATTAAGCTACTGAAACCCAAAGAGATAAAGAGCTTCCTGGACCTCTATGTGATTGGGCAGGAGGAGGCTAAAAAGTATATCTCTGTAGCGGTTTATAACCACTACAAAAGGTTGATGCAGCTGGAGAGCAAGGAGGAGATTGAAATTGAGAAATCCAACATTGTGCTGGTTGGCGAGACCGGTACGGGTAAAACCCTGCTGGCGAGAACCATTGCAAGGCTGCTGCACGTACCTTTCACCATTGTGGATGCCACCGTGCTTACCGAGGCCGGGTATGTGGGTGAGGATATAGAAAGTGTCCTGACCAGATTGCTTCAGGTGGCCGATTACAATGTGGAAGCTGCCGAGAAGGGTATCGTCTTTATCGACGAAATTGATAAGATTGCCCGCAAAAGCGATAACCCCTCCATTACCAGGGATGTATCCGGAGAGGGTGTTCAGCAGGGTCTGTTGAAACTGCTGGAGGGTTCCATTATCAATGTTCCTCCCCAGGGAGGGAGGAAGCATCCCGACCAGAAGATGATACCGGTCAACACCAAAAATATTCTCTTTATCTGTGGCGGGGCATTTGACGGTATCGAAAACAAGATTGCCAACCGTCTGAATACGCAGGTGGTGGGTTACAATGCAGCCAAGAAGGTCGACCGGGTTGACAAGGACAACCTGCTTCAGTATGTGGCGCCCCAGGACCTGAAGTCCTTTGGAATGATTCCTGAAATCATAGGTCGTTTGCCTGTACTTACCTACCTGGAGCCACTAAGTGAAAAGGCACTTCGCAGAATCCTGACCGAACCCCGCAATGCCATTATCAAGCAGTATGAAAAACTGTTCGATATGGATGGAATCAAATTGTCGTGGGACGAGAAGGTTCTGGATTATATTGTTCAAAAAGCAATTGAGTTTAAGCTGGGTGCCAGGGGATTACGTTCCATCTGTGAAGCCATTATGATGGATGCCATGTTCGAGTTGCCCTCCAAGGAGGATCCTGGTGATATTAACATCGGGATCAAGTATGCCAGGGAGAAACTGGAAAAGGCAAACCTGAAGCGCCTTAGGGCCGCCTGATGGGCAAATCAAGGGCAGGGGTTATTTTTCTGGTCATCCTGGGGATGATTTTCTGGGGGTTTTCTTTTGTTGCATTCAAATTTGCTAACGTATCCTTCAGGCCCATCACCATTGTTTTTTTCAGGCTCACCGTCTCCATTTTCTTCCTATTTGGTTTTGCACTGCTCTTCAAGAGACTGAACAGGATCAAAAGAAAGGATCAGAAGTGGTTCCTGTTGATGGCCATTGTCGAACCCTTCTTCTACTTCCTGGGGGAGGCATACGGACTCACCATGGTTACTGCAACGGTAGGGGCCATCATTATCTCCACCATACCACTGATCGTTCCTTTTGCAGCCTACTATCTGTTCAGGGAGAGATTGACTCCTATGAACTACCTTGGACTGGTGATCTCATTTGGAGGTGTGCTGGTGGTGGTGCTTACAAGAAGTGTTGGCCTGGCATCTGACTGGAAGGGGGTCCTGCTGATGTTCGTGGCGGTACTCTCTGCAGTTAGCTATACCATGGTGGTGAAGATACTGGCAGACGATTATACTCCAATCACCATTACAGCTTACCAGAGTCTCTATGGACTGCTTCTTTTTGTGCCGCTCTTCCTGATCATGGAGGTCCCGAACCTCGACTTCAGCCATGTGACCACCCACAGCCTCATGGCAGTGGGATACCTTGGAGTGTTCGGATCGGGAATCTGTTTTATCATTATGACCATTGGGATCAGGGAGCTGGGTGCAGTAAAATCCAATATTTTTGCCAACCTGATCCCGGTGGTTACTGCTATTCTCTCATTCTTTCTTCTCAAAGAAGCCATGCCACTGCTGAAGATTATGGGTATTTTTATTGTAATTATGGGACTCCTTCTCTCGCAGATCAGCAGCCTCAGGGTGAAACGCAATTCGGGTAGAGAGTCGGTCCATCACATTCCAAATCCCTGAAAAATGGCCAGCTGTCTCTTTATTGTCCAGGGAGAAGGTAAGGGACATTTGTCTCAGGCACTTACTTTGAAAGAGTACCTCGATGAGGCGGGTCATACGGTGGAAGCTGTACTCCTGGGGATCAGCTCTCCCAATGCGGTTCCGGACTACTTCAGGGATAGCTTTCCCAATAGTTTACAGACCTTCCGAAGTCCCTGGTTTCTGCGCACCCCCAATAAGAAAGGGATTTATGTTGGTCGTACCCTTCTGTTTAATATGATTCGTTCTTTTGGCTATTTAAAGGCGATCGCCCGGATCAGAAGGGAGATTGATGCCATTCAACCCGATGTGGTTTTCAATTTTTATGAGTTGTTAGGTGCTCTGGCCATGCGGAAAACAGCTCCCGGAATCAGAAAAATAGGGATAGGACACCATTTTTACCTCTACCTGAACAGCTCGATTTGCAAGGTGGGACCGGTATGGCACAGGTGGCTGCTCAGGATACATTCCAGGCTGATTATAAAGTCGTGCGACAGGGTTCTGGCGCTCTCCTTCAGGAGAGAGCAGGGGAGTTCTACCATCCAGGTGGTTCCACCTTTGGTGCGCAGGGAGTTCAGAGAGATGAAACATACTCCGGGCGACCGTTACCTGGTCTATCTGCTTCATGAGGGATTTTTTTATGACCTGGTGATGCTGGCCAGAAGTCTCCCCGGTTTCCAGGCCGACCTGTTTACCTCACTGAATCCGGCCATTGATATCCCAGAAGGAATCAGGATCCATCCCTTTGATGCAAAAAAATTCAGTAATTTAATGGCTTCCTGCAAGGGACTGATTACCACAGCAGGGTTTGATAGTGCAGCTGAAGCTGCCTTTCACGGAATTCCGCTTGCAGTTGTCCCCTCGCATAATCATTTTGAACAAAGATGTAATAGTGTTGATATTACAGCAAACGGGATCGGGGTGGCATTCTCGCAGATAGATCAGGGGATTCTGGAGAGGATGAAATCATTTGATTGTCGGGAATACAGGGAGTGGGTGGATCTGGCAGGTGAGCAGATTATTAAATGTATTGAGGAATAATATAGCGTGTCGATTGGCGTTTAATAGGATATGATTCGAGGTATAACTATCAGCGTGTTTTTGTTGTTGCTTTTCCAGGGAGGTATGGCTCAGAAAGGGGGAGAGTCGACTTACAGTTTTCTCGGTCTAGCTAATGCAGCCAGGGTTGCTGCACTGGGAGGAGAGGTGGTTTCACTGATGGATGATGACATCAATATGGTGTTTCATAACCCGGCT
>JAGLTY010000222.1 GCA_023135025.1 Bacteroidales bacterium
TATAAAGTACAGCTCAAGACCAATAGTGATATTGAAGAAAAACTCTCCAGGTTTTGCGGTTCTTCCAGGTTTCTTTGGAATAAATCTCTGGACATGAACCTGGAGCGGTTGGAGAAGAGACAGCCGATTCTCTGGTACAATGAACTGGCGTACTGGCTCACCGTGTGGAAACGATCCAAAGAGTACGGTTTTTTAAAAGAGTGCCCTTCACAGGTATTGCAGCAAAAGCTGAAGGATCTGGAAAGGGCTTTCAGTGATTGCTTTGATAAGAGCCAGCCTTTGAAGCGAACCCCGGTGTTTAAGAAAAAAGGACTGGGAGATGGGATCCGTTTCCCACAGGGTTTCAAGATCGAGAACCGTAGGATCTTTCTTCCAAAGATTGGTTGGATAGGTTTTCACAAGAGCTGTGAAATAACCGGCAAAATCAAGAACATTACCATCACAAAGTATGGGGGACAGTGGTTTGCTTCCATTCAGGTGGAGCAGATGATTGAAATAGGGAAGCATCTATCTAATACAGAGCTTGGAATTGACGCAGGGGTAAAATGCTTTGCTGCCTTTTCTGATGAAACCCTGGTTGAAGGTGTAAACAGTTTCAGGAAACATGAAGAGCGGCTGGCCAGGGAACAGCGCAAGCTGACGAGGAAGAAGAGAGGATCGAATAACTGGAAGAAACAGAAGAGAGAAATAGCAAAACTACATCACACCATCAGAAATGTGCGACAAGACTTCCTGCATAAGTTGAGTACTGAAGTAAGCGAAAAACAAGCAAAGGTATATGTGGAAGGATTGCAGATCAGGAACATGAGCGCATCGGCCAAGGGAAGCATAGAAGAGCCGGGCAGGAATGTAAAGACAAAGTCCGGCTTGAACAAGTCCATTCTGGACCAGGGGTGGTTTGAGTTCAGACGACAGCTTGATTACAAACTCTTCTGGAAAGGTGGGATGCTGGTTGAAGTCAACCCCAGGCATACCTCACAGCGATGCTCATGTTGTGGGCACACGGCAAAAGAAAACAGAGTATCGCAGGCTGTTTTCAGGTGCCTGGCTTGCGGACATGAGGAAAACGCAGATGTAAATGCTGCGAAGAATATTCTAACCGTCGGGCAGACGGGGATGATAGCCTGTCAAGCGAACCGCATAAGCGGTCGGCAGCAGGAACCTGCAGGAACCCGCAAGGAAGTACTGCCCGTGGCTTCGTAGAAGCCAGTGGATTCCTCTTCTTTCAAGGAGGGGAGGATGTCAAATCATTGATGTATTCACATTTCAACAATGCTTCTGGTTCCATGGTTCCTTCCACGAGGGTGCGGATCACACGACCATAGTTTTCCCCTGCTTTTTCAATCTGATCCTTCTTCAGCAGGTGCGTTCCATGGGTGACGAAAGGGGGCAGGTAGTTCATCCTGCACAAACCCACAGTCTGCTCAACAGGTGCCAGCAGTTGCCGTATGGAAAACTTTACCCCCTCTTCTGCCGAATAGGCCTCTCTTCTTCCTCCTGTGGAGATGGCCGACATCACTGATTTTCCCTCCAGCGCTCTTCCCTCACTGCCGTAAGCAAAGCCGTGCTCCAGAACCAGGTCGAGCCACTCCTTCATCAGAGAGGGGGAGCTGTACCAGTAGAAGGGGTGTTGCCAGACAATGATATCGTGTTGCTGCAAAACCTCCTGCTCCTCTTTGATATCAATATGATAATCGGCGTAGAGATCATACATATTCCGGCAGGTTACCCCCCCGATCCCCTCGATGGCATTTAGTAGCACACTGTTCACCCGGGATTTGTGAAACACCGGATGAAAAAGGAGGATGACTATTTTGTTCTTTGGAACCAATGATTCGCTCACTTGTTATCTACTAATAACAATTAACTCCTATTTTTGTCAAAATAAAAATAACCAATGAAAATGAATTGTCCTCAAAGATTTGCCCGGAAAGCTTTTTTATTACTCCTTTTATCAGGATTTACTGTCCTTACAGCAAACGCACAAAAACATGCTTACAGGCTGTTCAGGGAGGATGGAAAAAAAGTGAAATATGAAAAGATGGCGGATGCGGCATCAGGAGCCGACATTGTTTTGTTCGGAGAGTACCATACCAACCCCATTTCTCACTGGCTCCAGCTGGAACTCACTACCGATCTCTTTGAGGCAAGGGGAGAGGAGCTGATCCTGGGTGCCGAGATGTTTGAGGCTGATAACCAGCTGATCCTGAATGAGTACCTCGCCGGAATGATCACTGAGAAGAAATTTGAAGAGGAGGCCCGGTTGTGGAAGAACTATACCACAGATTATAAACCCCTTGTAATGATCGCAAAGGAGAACGAGCTGACTTTTGTGGCAACCAATATTCCCAGGCGGTATGCCAATATGGTATTTAAAAGGGGAGTGGTCTCCCTGGACAGTCTTACCGATGAGGCAAAATCCTATATCGCCCCACTTCCCCTGGAGTATGATACCTCACTCAACTGTTACAAACAGTTGTTGGATGCCGGGAGCGGTCCCATTTCCAAAACTCCTATGGCCGAGGCAATAAAACCAATGAGCGATACCATAACTCCCATGGGAGAGGCAAAAGCTCCAATGGGAAAAACCAAAATGCCCATGGGTAGTAAAAGCCCCATGGGAGGGCACGGGAACACCAACATGGCCGATGCGCAGGCCATCAAGGATGCCACCATGACCCACTTTATTATGGAGCACTGGCAACCGGGAAAACTTTTTATCCACTATAACGGCGCTTACCACTCCGACGAATTCGAGAGCATGTACTGGTTCCTGAAGCGGGCCAATCCGGATCTGAAAATCATAACCATCTCCACCGTGAGCCAGGACGATATTGAGAAACTGGAAGAGGAGTCGGTTGGTAAAGCAGACTTTATCATTGCCGTTCCTTCGAATATGACCCAAACCCACAGATAGATGAAAACGGGCAACCTTTTTACAGCGTTGCTGATCATCGCCTTCAGCACACCCCTGGTTTCACAGGATGGAAACAATGGAACAAAGGCGTATCTCATGGTCGATGCCACAGGAGGCACCGGGACCATCAGTCGTCATATTTACGGACATTTTTCGGAGCACTTGGGCCGTTGCATATACGGAGGATACTGGGTGGGATATGATTCTGAAATTCCCAATACCAACGGGATCCGCAATGATGTGGTGGAGGCCCTTAGGGAGATTGCTGTTCCCAACCTGAGATGGCCCGGTGGCTGTTTTGCCGATGAGTACCACTGGATGGATGGCATTGGCGACCCGGCTGAGCGTCCCCAGATGGTTAATACCCACTGGGGTGGAGTCACGGAAGACAACAGTTTTGGGACCCATGAGTTCATGGAACTTTGTGAGCAGCTGGGCGCGGAACCGGTCATCTGTGGCAATGTGGGAAGTGGTACAGTCAAAGAGATGTCGCAGTGGGTGGAATACCTCAATTTCGATGGTATCAGTCCCATGGCCGACCTCAGAAGGGTCAATGGCAGGGAGAGTGCCTGGGGAGTGAAGTACTGGGGAGTGGGTAATGAGAATTGGGGATGTGGCGGCAACATGACGGCCGAATTCTATGCTGATCAGTACCGGAGATATGCCACCTATTGCAGGAATTGGGGCGATCACAGGCTATACAAAATTGCAGGCGGGGCCAATTCGGAAGATTTCGGGTGGACCGAAACCCTGATGAAAAAGATACCTCACCATATGATGGACGGGCTATCGCTTCATTACTATACCACGAACTGGCATCAGATGGGAGCCGCCACCGGCTTTGGGGAGGATCTATATTTCGATGTGCTGAAAAGGTGTCTGCATATCGAGAAAGCCATTGACCGGCATATGGAGATCATGGACCGGTACGATCCGGAGAAGAATGTGGCCCTGGTATTTGATGAGTGGGGAACCTGGTACGATGTGGAGCCCGGTACAAACCCGGGGTTCCTGTTCCAGCAGAACAGCATGCGGGACGCCCTGGTGGCTGCCCTTACCCTGAATTATCTGAATGCCCGTTGTGAGCGGGTTCGTATGGCCAATATTGCGCAGACCATTAATGTGCTACAGGCACTAATTTTTACCGATGGAGCCCAGATGGTGCTGACCCCTACCTATCACATTTATGACATGTACCAGGTACATCACGATGCCACGATGCTGCCACATACACTGGAAGGTCCCGAATATATGATGGAATCAGATTCGCTACCGGCCATCAGTGCCAGTGCTTCCATGGATAGGGCGGGCCGGATCCACCTCTCCCTGGTGAACATTGATCCCGGCAGGTCGGTAGATATCCAGGTGGAACTCAATGGGAAAGCGTCCGCCGGGGTCACTGGCCAACTGCTTACCTCTGAGATGATGGACAGTCACAACAGCTTCACACAACCTGAGGAG
>JAGLTY010000223.1 GCA_023135025.1 Bacteroidales bacterium
ATGCAGGCGATGGTGCAAACCAGCACCCCACCCAGACGCTGCTGGATCTCTACTCCATTATGAAAACACAGGGTACACTGGAGAACCTGAAGATCTTTATGGTGGGCGACCTGAAATATGGACGAACGGTTCATTCTCTTCTGCAGGCCATGTCTAAATTCAATCCAACATTCTATTTCATATCGCCCGATGAACTAAAAATGCCCCCAACCTACAAACTCTACCTGGATAAAACCGGCCTGAACTATATCGAAGGAAAGGATCTCACAGAATTCCTTCCGGAAGCAGACATTATTTATATGACTAGGGTACAGCAGGAACGTTTTACAGACCCCATTGAGTATGAAAGGGTGAAAAATGCCTATATCCTCCGCCGGGAGATGCTGGAAGGTACCAAGGAGACCATGAAGGTGCTTCATCCCCTGCCCAGGGTGAATGAAATTCATACAGATGTGGATGCGAGTCCCCACGCCTACTATTTCGACCAGGCCAGGAACGGGGTATATGTACGCATGGCCATTCTAACCTCTATCCTTGGAATTAAATAGTACCTGACCAACCGAATAAGCTTACAAAGATGAAAGATAAACGACTATCAGTCAGCGCAATTAAAGAAGGAACTGTTATTGATCATATACCGCCCTCTGCCCTTTTTAAGGTGGTCTCTATCCTGAACCTGGATAAACTCGATACCATGATAACAATCGGGAACAGCCTTGGGAGCAGTAAGCTGGGCAAGAAGGGGATCATCAAGCTTTCGAAAGTTTTCTTCAAAGATGATGAAATCAACAAGATCGCCCTTGTGGCCCCATGTGCCAAGCTAAACATCATCCGGGATTATGATGTGGTAGAGAAACGTGTGGTGGAAATTCCTGACGAAATAATTGGCATCGCGAAATGCGTGAATCCCATATGCATTACCAACAATGAAAAGGTGAACACACGTTTCGAAGTGGTCTCCAAATCGGAGGTAAAGTTAAAATGCCACTACTGCGAGAAGATTACCGACCAGGATAATATTGTGATCATCTGATCCTGTCGAAGGCTTTTACCATTAGTTCGTCCCTGCGAATTCTCCTGAAGGCAAAATAGAGGAGGATCATGCTGATGGGAGGAACAATAAACCTCCACTGATGCAGGACCAGAGCTCCTTCTAACTGGCTCTTCGCCACGGCCGTATAAAAGAACATCATTACAACCATGCCGGCATTGAGCAGGATCAGGAATACCGCGATCCGCATCTGGCGTATGCGGTGCCTGTAGAAAAAAATATTCAGGAACGACAGTGCGGCAACCATAATAAAAAAAAGAGAAAGTGGCCAGGTGGCCACCCCCATCTTCTCTCCGGCGGCATCAAACAGGCCGGAATGTTTCAGAACAAACTCGCTTCCCTCCAGTGTAAAGCGCGTGATTGTACCTGTCAGTAACAACAGGGAAAGGATAAAGACCCCCAGAAGAAAGAGGGTCTGTGATCTCTGTAACATGATCCGGTTACTTTAGTTTCCTCCCAGGATCAGAGGCATCCCTTCGTCACCACTTCCGATCACCACCACCTTGCTGTTGGCTGATTTGGCCAGCTCAAGGGTAGCATCAATGCCCTTTTGCTTCAGGATATTGGAAGTAAGTGATTGACTAATAATCCGGTTGTAATCGGCTATACCCTGAGCCTGGATCCTGAGACGATCCGCTTCACTCGTCTCCCGTTCCAGACGATACTGGTAGGCCAGAGCCTCCTGCTGCTGCTGCAGTTTACTTTCAATGGCCTCTTTGATCGTTGCCGGAAGGGTAATGGAGCGAATCAGCAGGTCTTTCATATCTATGTTTTTTTCAGCCAGCGCAATCCTGGTAGATTCAATAATCCCCGTCTCAACCTCTCCCCGCTTGGTAGAGTATATCTCCTCAGCAGAGTAACGACCTGTGACGGCCCTTACCGATGAGCGCACATTGGGAATCAACATCACCGAAACATAGTTGTATCCGATATTCTCATGCAGGTAACCGATCTTGTCATAGAAGGGGTTGAAAATAATGGTTACATCAACATTGATGGATAGTCCGCCTTTGTCCAGCACATCCATGGTCTCTTCACTCTTCTGCTCCTTTACATCGTAGCGGATCAGGTCGTTCCATGGCGCAATAACGTGAAATCCGGGGATATAGACATTCTCTTTATCCAGACCTATTCCGAATTTTTTAAAAATCACAGCACGTTCGCCCGGTTTGAGTACATAAAACATCTGGCTGCCAAAAATGAGTAACAGTACCACAATGGCTACCACACTTACAATAATGTATTGAGCTCTTTTCATATCGCTTCTTTTTAGTTGTGAGTAAATAATTAGAAAGCAGGTGTAAAAATACACTATTTTTATCGAATAAGTGACAAGGAAAAAGTTATGCATCCGATTTCCCATACAGACCTGATCCTGAATCCGGATGGAAGCATATACCACCTGCATCTTTTGCCGGATGATATTGCGGATCATGTGATCCTGGTGGGTGATCCGGGAAGGGTTGCCCAGGTTTCGTCTCATTTTGACCATATAGAACTGGAAAAGAGTAACAGGGAATTTGTGACACATACCGGCAGCTACAAGGAAAAACGAATCACTGTTCTCTCTACCGGGATTGGAACGGATAACATAGATATTGTTCTGAATGAACTGGATGCACTGGTTAATGTGGACCTGGAGCAGCGTAAAGTAAAATCCGAAAAGAGGAGCCTGAATATAATTCGGATAGGGACCAGCGGAGCCCTGCACGCCGATATTGCTCCGGGTGAACAGATCATCACCAGGGTGGCCGGTGGATTTGATGGCCTCTACCACTTTTACAAGGATCCCGGCAAATACAACCTTAAGGCACTTGCCAGATCATTTATGGATCATACCTCCTGGGAAAAAAGTCTTGCTGAACCCTACTTTATCAAGGGTTCGGAGAACCTACTCGACCTTCTTTCCGGACCCGAAGTAGTAAGCGGGATTACCATTTCCACCCCCGGGTTTTATGCGCCCCAGCAAAGGTCCATCAGGCTCTTCCCATTTGATCCGGATCTGGTTTCAAAGATCGGATCTTTCCGGTTTGATGGGATGCGCATCAATAATTTTGAAATGGAAAGTTCAGCCCTCTATGCCCTCTCTGCACTTCTGGACCACCAGGCCATCACCATCTGTGTAGCCATTGCTAACCGTGTCTCACTTGAGTTTCTTGAGGAGTATCACGGGGCTGTTGATGGATTAATTACCATGGTACTGGATAAACTGACACTGGATGACTGAAAACGGACATAAAGAACTGGAGGCCCTGATCAGTCTGCTGGAAGACCCTGATAACCTGGTGTTCGACAATGTTTCAAATCGCTTGATTGAACTGGGTGAGGAGGTGGTGCCCAACCTGGAGAAGAGGTGGGAAATTACCCTTAAACCCGACCTGCAGGTGCGGATTGAAAATGTGATCCGAAAAATCCAGTTCAACACCCTGAAAAGAGGAATGGACAGCTGGAAATCAGGTGGTGGGACCGACCTGCTGTACGGGGCCTTCCTGGTAGCACGCTTCCACTATCCGGAACTTGAATACGAGCTTCTGAATGAGAAAATTGAAAAGATTAAAAAAGATATCTGGCTAGAACTAAACAATGAACTGACCGCCCTTGAAAAAGTAAAGGTCATCAACTACTTTCTTTACGATATCCATAAGTTCGATAAAAGCCTGAAAAAGGCACACACCCCCCAGCTATACCTGGTCAATCATGTATTGGATACCTTTAAGGGAAGTCCGGTTATGCTCGGGTTGATCTATGCTGAACTGGCCAGGCGATTAAACCTTCCCATTTACGGGGTAAACCTCCCCAGGAATTTCGTGCTTTGCTACTACGATCCTGAGTACCACGATGATCCCAATAATATTTTATTCTATATCAATCCGTCAGATAAGGGATCCGTTCTCGGTCTAAAGGAGCTGCAACACTTCCTGCGACACCTGAAGATTGAAGAGAAGGAGTTCTATTTCACCCCCTGTTCCGGAATAGACATTATTGAACGACTGATCATCAACCTGCAGTATGCCTACCAACGGTCGGGTATGCCCGAAAAAGCTCTATCCCTCAAGAACCTTCTCCAGAAAACCTGATGATACACTCTCTCTAAACTTTGTAGTACTCCCTGTACCATTCAACAAACCGCTGGATACCGGTCTCCACAGGTGTATTTGGATTGTAATTGTAATCCTTCTTCAGCGAGGAGACATCGGCCCAGGTCCTCTCCACATCGCCAGGCTGAATAGGCATCATCTGCCATTCTGACTTTTTTCCCAGTGCCTTCTCGATGGCTTCTATAAAACTGGTAAGTTGCACCGGACTGCTATTTCCAATA
>JAGLTY010000224.1 GCA_023135025.1 Bacteroidales bacterium
AGTGTTCCTTTCCTGTAGCTGGCCCTGTAGCTCTTCACCTTACTAAAACCCTCATTAACTGACTTTAAGGAACCAATCAGCTCCTCTGCAGGTGTGAAACCGACAATTTTGCTCACCCGTTCCCCATCATCGCTGAAAATAAACATGCTGGGGTAACCCTCAAGCTGCTGCTCTGAAGCATATATCCGACCCCAATCCGACTCTCCATCCATCCTGACACTCACATAATGGGCATTCATATAGTCAGCCACAGACTGATCCGTATAGACCTCACTGTCCATCATTTTGCAGGGCCCACACCAGGTAGCATAGACATCTACGTACAGCATCAACATCTGGTCCGATGCCTTTTTCTGTACAGCCTTCATCTGCTCAAAAGATTCCACTTCAATGAATTCAACCTGTGCATTCAATGTCAAGGTCGTGACAAACAGGAGCAGAAAAAGGATGTTGGTTTTTATTTTCATAAAAATCAGCTCAGAACCCCGCATTCATTCAAAAGCTCAAGGTAGACTTTCGATTCATTCTCCCAGCATAACTCAAGGGCTGCCCTGTGGAGTGCCTCCATCCAGGCACCTCCGGACCTCTCCTTCAGCATATACCTGATGATACCTGCCAACTTTTCAGGGTCCCTCTCTGCTGTTGAAATACCGATCCCGTATGAATCTACAATTCTGCTCATCTCAGGAAGCGCGGAGCAGAGCACCGGCACCCGGCACTGGATATAGTCAAATAATTTATTGGGCAACGAATAGCGATAATTTAATCCCAGGTCCTCCTCCAGTGATATCCCCAGATCGGCCGACATGGTAATCGGCATAAGCTCCTCCGGCATCATCCTTCCTCTGAATTCTACCCGATCGCCCAGATTCATATGCATCGCCCGTTGTTTCAGATCATCCTCAATATCGCCTGTTCCCACCACTACAAACAGGACATTCTCAAGATACTGCATAGCATCTATCATCAACTCCAGGCCCCTCCCCACATTCAATGCTCCCTGGTAAATAATTATCTGCCTCTTAACTGCACCAGCTTCCCGGGGACGGTATTCAACCTTTTCCGGGAAATTTCTTACCACCCTGAAACGCGTGCCATAGAGCCTTCGGTAGATGGTTGCAATGGAATAGTTTACTGTTACAGCATATTGAAGCTTTGGCAGAAACCTCCACTCGATCCATTTCCAGACTGACTGAACTACTCTCCTGTTAATCAGTTCAGGCACCTGGGTAAACAGTTCATGGCTATCATAGATCAACGGCACCCTCCTGATCCTGCTTACCAGGAAATTGGCTGGCAGGGTGTCCAGGTCATTGGAAATCAACAATGCCGGCCTTTTGACAAATAGCAGTGTCATCAGCAACCTCAGGTTAAAGCAGGCATAAAACAGGGGGCCACCCGAAAAGAGCATCCTGTAGCGCCGAGCCTTAAAAGGTCTGTTCACCAGGTCGGGGCTCTCTCTCAATCTCCGGCCCACACAGATCACATCAAATCCCTGTTCAGCCAGGAGCTGTGCCACCCGTCCGACCCGCTGATCTGTTGCCAGGTCATTAATAACCGATATGTAAGTTCGCTTCAAGATTGATTTAAAGAATTTAAAGATAGGAAAAGCAGACATGGCATCGGAACAAATCATTGCTATATTTACCATTATGATCGATATACAACACAATCATCATCTGAAGGAGTTGAATAGTTTTGGATTGGATACCAGGGCTGCCCACTATGCCAGACCAGTGGATGTGGAAACTCTCACTCACCTGCTGGAGCATGAAAACAACCGCCAACTGCCCCTCCTGGTTTTAGGAGAAGGCAGCAACATCCTGTTCAGGAATGATTTTGATGGACTGATCATACAACCCGGCATGAAAGGAGTTGAGCTGGTGGAAGAGGAGGGAGATGAGCTGGTGGTGAGGGTAGGTGCATCGGAAAACTGGGACAACCTGGTCAGATATGCCACTGAACAGGGTTGGTACGGACTGGAGAACCTGAGCCTGATCCCCGGATCGGTGGGTTCATCGCCCGTTCAGAATATTGGAGCTTACGGTGTGGAGCTCAAGGAGCGATTTGATTGGCTCGAAGCGTGGGACATTCAGTTGAACCAACTTGTACGGCTGGACCATACTGCTTGCCGGTTCGGCTACAGGAGCAGTATCTTTAAAGGGGAAGCGAAAGGGAGATATATCATCACCCATGTGGCCTTCAGGTTAAGCAGGAAGCCCGATCTTAAACTGGAATACGGGAATGTGAAAACCGAACTAACAAAGGCAAACGGAACCACTCCCCTGGATCTGCGGAATGTGATTATAGCCATCAGGAGGTCGAAGCTACCCGACCCTGCCCAATATGGAAATGCAGGCAGTTTCTTTAAAAATCCAATGGTGGACAGGACCATCTTTAACTGTATTCGGGTTGAATACCCCAAAGTGCCTTTCTACCCCAGGGCCGGTAACCAGATGAAGATTCCGGCAGCATGGCTTATTGAAAAATCCGGCTGGAAAGGAAAGCGGGTCGGAAATGTAGGTACCTGGCCCACACAACCCCTGGTGCTTGTCAACTATGGCGGAGCTACCGGCCAGGAGATTTACGATTTCTCAGAAAAGATCCTGGAGGATGTGGAGCGTCTGTTTGGTGTTACCCTCGAACGAGAAGTAAATGTGATTTAGAGAGGGTAGAATTTACTTGTAAATTCTTCGGCTATTCAACGCTTTTTGATACGCTCTTGCATTTTTCAAGTGCTGTGAATAGTTGCGGGCAAAAGCATGGTACCCGCTGAAGTCAGCTTTGGCACAGAAGTAGAGATAGCGGTGTTTTTCATAATCAAGCACACCATCGATAGCTGAGACAGACGGGATGGAGATGGGACCCGGTGGAAGCCCCTTGAACTTATAGGTATTGTAGGGCGAGTCGATCTCTTTGTCCTCATTCAGGATCCTCTGCCTGGAAAAATCGCCCAGTGCAAATTTCAGGGTGGGATCGGCCTGAAGGGGGATTCCCTGTTCCATGCGGTTCAGATAAACTCCGGCCACGCGGCTGTTCTCATCATCGTAGAGTGTCTCTTCGTCTACAATCGAAGCCAGGGTAACCACCTCTGCACGGGTCATATCCAGCTTCTTTGCTTTTCGGTCTCTCTCCCCATCCCAGAACTTTTCATACTCCCGGTTCATCCGCTCCGCAAAATCCTCCGGTGAAGTGGTCCAGAAAAACTCATAGGTCTCCGGTATAAACATGGATGTAAACGTGACAGCATCGAACCCGAACTTCAAGGGCAGTTCATTGTCTGAAAGGTAAGTGGCAAATTCTGTTGAATCGGCCTCCAGGTATTGGGACACTTTTCCGGACAGGTGATCCAAAGAGCGCATATTGTTAAACACCACCATCACAGGATCCTGTCTACCCGAACGCAGCATATTAATCAGTTCGTTGTTACTCAGCCCGTTACGGATCTTGTATCTTCCGGGTTTCACATTCGTGTCATACCCCTTTTTCAGGGCCACCCACCGAAAGGTTTTACGATCTTCAATGATCCCTTTCTCCTCCATTCCATCAATCACATATTCAAAACCTGATCCGGTGGGAATATAGAAGAGCTCATGCTCTGCATCTAACATTACATTAGGAACAAAGACCCTGGAGTAGAGGTTATATACCACCAGCACCATCACCACCAGTCCAAGAAATACCACAAGCATGGAGATCCTTACCGCTTTACCCATCCGCCGGGTCAGCCTTCTTTCAAACTTTACCATAAATAAACTGTTTCTTTACATACAAATGTAATAGAAATCAATCACAGGAGCTATATTTGCTCATATGGATATAGTTAAGACTGTGGCCCTGGTGGCTCACGACAACCGGAAAGCCGACCTGATGGAGTGGGTCGATTACAATGCCAACAAACTGGCCAAACACCACCTGATCTGCACAGGTACCACGGGTAAACTGGTGGAAGAGACCCTGAAAGAAAAAGGCAACTCGCCCCTCTCCCTAAAAAAGCTCAAATCGGGACCACTGGGAGGCGACATGCAGTTAGCAGCACTCGTCGCTGAAGGGAAGATTGATATCGTTGTTTTCTTGTGGGATCCCATGCAACCCCAGCCTCATGATGTGGATGTGAAGGCACTGTTGAGAATCACTGTACTCTACAATGTGCCCACGGCCTGTAATCGTGCCACAGCCGATTTCATGATCGACTCACCGCACTTCGAAACCGGTTATAAGAAGATAATGAAAGATTACAGCCAGTACATTAACCGGAGTATAGAGTAATATTTGACATCCGGTTTTTTAAGTGTAAATTTGGGTTAATGAAACGGAACCAGATAAGAACCCTCATCGGAGGATTAAGTTTCACCACGGCACTGTTTGT
>JAGLTY010000225.1 GCA_023135025.1 Bacteroidales bacterium
ATCTACCGTATCATTTTCAAATTCGGCATCTGCAAGCACCCTGTTTTCGTAACCGATGAGCCGGTATGAATCAACAAAGACGGGATCGAATGTAACCTGGATCTTGGCGTCTTTGGCCACAGTGAAAAATTTATCGTATTCCTGCACAAACACCTTGTAGATCTGGTCCCCGTTATCGATATACTCATAATTCCCATCCCCCTTATTGGCAACTTGCTCCATCATGGATTCATTCAGGTTGCCGTGACCCACACCACAGATGGTCAGGTAGATCCCCAGGCTGCGAAAATCCTGAATCATTTCAATGAGTTCATCGGTGGAGGAGACGCCCACGTTGAAATCGCCATCTGTACCCAGTATAATCCGGTTATTGCCCCCTTTAATGTAATTCTCTTCCGCAATCTCAAAGGCCATTTGAAGGGCTGCACCCCCGGCAGTGCTCCCTCCGGCTGTCAGTTTATCAATGGCTTGTTTAATCTTCTCGGTTTCGGATCCCCGGGCAGACGGAAGGGTTACATCCACATTTCCCGAGTAGGTCACAATGGCCACATGATCCTCGTCCGAAAGTTGCTCTGCAAGTCGCTTGAACCCCGACTTCAACACTTCGATCTTATCTTCACCGGACATGGACCCGGACACATCGATCAGGAAGACGTAATTGGCCGGTGGACGGTCCCCATTCAGTCCTATTCCTTTCAAACCGATCCTTAGCAGGTAGTGCTCGTTGTTCCATGGACAAACAGCCGTCTCGCTGTTGATGGATACATTCTCCGAAGTTGGTTCTGGATAATCGAAATTGAAGTAATTGATAAATTCCTCCACCCGGACCGCCTCGGCCGGGATTCTGTACCCGTCGCTCTCATAACCCCTCATGTTGGCATATGAAGCTCCGTCAGCATCAATCCCAAAGGTGGATATGGGATCTTCTGCGGCACTGATAAACGGATTCTCCCCGAAATCTGTGTATTGATCTCCTTCTCCTCCAACAACTCCTGATCCGTTTAAGGTGGAAAGGGCATAACTATTGGAAAAGCATTCATCTTTCAGTCCCAGTTCAGGTTCAGAACAGGAGACAGCGGTTAATAACAGTACGGTAAGGGCAATCCATAAATTTCTCATGATGCAGGTTTTAGGAAATTATCTGTTCCTAAGATGCATCCGGGGGTTGGAAAGTTGCGTTGAACGGACGGATTACTGGCATCCCTGGGCTTATCTCTATTTCAGCGGACCGATCAATTCGACAATGGTTCCGTCGGGATCCTGGACCAGTACGAAATGGTCCTTCTCACCAAGGGGGATGGGTGTCTCTCCCAGTAGCTTCACATGGTGTTTTTTGATCCTTTTCAGGAAGGGTTCCAGGCTGTTCACATTGATGGTGATATACTGCATCCCGGTGTCGTCCTGGATATATGTGGGCATGGGGTGTGATCCCTCCTTGTTGAAGCTCATCAGTTTCCACTGGTTGGCATCGGGAGTATCCTGCAGTTTGAGGATGTCCACATGGAATGGTACACCGCCAGTGAGTCCGGAGATCTTGCTGAAGGCTTCATCCACATCAAATGCACCCACCTTGGTCATGCCAATTACGTTGAGGTAGAAATCGAGGGACTTTTCAATGTCCTGTGTGACCACACCCACTCCGATGAGGCCGCTTGAAAATTCACTTTGTGCCATGGTTTTTGAACTTATCATTGCAGTTAATGCGATAATCAGATATACGCTAAGTTTTTTCATTGGATTCTGTTTTCGTATTGATTCTTGTTCAGTTTAATAAATTCATCTCAGAGTCGTAGACCTGTACCCTTTTCCACAGGGAGGAGGCATTCTCAATAAACTTCTTATGGGAATCATGCTCCTGGTAGATGTCGTGCTCCTTTTTTGAATCGAATGTGACCACCAGACTGTAGGAGTAACTGTTGTCAATCACATCACGGTGGGTATTTGCAGGCGGGCCCACATGGACCTTTTTGATCTCATCCACCTGGTCAATGAAATGTGTCAGCTCCTTTAAGAATTTCTTCTTCACTTCAGGGGTATCATCTACCAGCCAGAAGAATACCATATGGATAAATCCTCCCTCAAGTTTTTTCTGATTTCCGGCCATGGTCCGCCAATGGTTTCTGTCACTTGCCCTGCCTGTGGCACCCAGGGCCAGCATGGCGGTGATCCCGCCAACTCTTCTGATGAATTTTCTTCGTGCTTTCATATTTGTTTACCCAGTGGTGGTTTAGGTGTTTCAAATTATGCATAATTGAGGGGGATTACAAATTCGTGATACGATTATGTATATTTACTTTATAATGGTATCAAAAACCTATGAAAGCACTGGTATTAGAAGCGTACAACAAACTTGTATATAAAGATTTTCCCGATCCGGTAGTGGCTGAAGATGAGGTGTTGATCAAAGTGGAAGCTGTTGGAATTTGTGGCTCGGACGTGCATGGGATGGATGGGAGCTCGGGAAGAAGGATCCCACCCATCGTGATGGGGCATGAAGCCGCCGGGGTGATCACTGCACTTGGGAAAGATGTGGTTGACTGGTCAATAGGGGACCGTGTAACCTTTGATTCTACCATCTATCAACTGGATGACTGGTATACCCGCAGGGGCTTGTATAACCTTAGCGATAACCGTATGGTGCTGGGAGTATCGCCTGGTGAATACCGCCGTCATGGGGCATTTGCAGAGTATGTGAATGTACCGCAACATATTCTTTACAGAATCCCGGAAGGGGTCTCCTTTACACAGGCCTCCATGGTGGAACCTGTGGCCGTTGCTGCCCATGCCGTGGAGCTGACCCCGGTGGAATGGAACGATACAGCAGTGGTTGTGGGAGCGGGAATGATTGGACTATTTGTGATCCAGGTCCTGAGGGCCAGGGGTTGTGGAAATATCATTGCCATCGACCTGGAGGATGATAAACTTACGCTGGCCAGGGAGCTGGGTGCCGATGTGGGGCTTAATCCAAAAAGGGATGATATCCGGAAAGAGGTGGAGGCACTTACTGAAGGTCGGGGAGCGGATGTGGCATTTGAGGTGGTGGGAATCAGCGATACGGTAAGGAGCGCTATCGGTTCGGTAAGGAAGGGGGCCACTGTGACCCTGGTGGGGAACCTCGCACCTGTTGCGGAAATACCTTTGCAGTCAGTGGTTACTAAGCAGATCCGGCTGCAGGGAAGCTGCGCCATCTGCGGGGAGTACCCGGCGGTGCTGGATATGATTGCACGAGAAGAGGTCAATGTGGATGCCATCCTGAGTGCAGAGGTCCCACTCTCTGATGGGGCAGAGTGGTTTCAACGGCTATATAAAAGAGAACCCGGACTGATTAAAGTCGTTTTAAAACCTTAGTCTGCTATGGCTGATTCATTGAAGAGTGCAGTGGTCGGTATCGGGAAGGTAACCGATATGCATGTGAAAGCACTGGTAAACCTGAAAGAGTCCCATTTCACTGCTGTATGCAGCAGGAGCCGGGAGAAGGCTGAAAATTATGCGGCAAAATATGGAGTGAAAGGCTATACAGATGTGGCTGAGATGGTCTCGAAAGAGAAGATCGATGTGGTGATCATCTGTACCCCTCACCCCAACCATCGAGAACCCACTATCGCGGCGCTTGAAGTCGGGGCTAATGTGTTGATTGAGAAACCACTGGCTTCGTCACTTGAGGATTGTGATGCCATGATCGAAGCTTCAAAGAGGTGCGGCAGGCAGATCGGGGTGGTATGCCAGCGCAGGTGGTACCATCCGGCCAGGCGGGTCAAGGAAGCCATAGATGCAGGTAAGATCGGGAAACCGGTTTTCGGAACGGTAAATATGCTGGGATGGAGAGACCAGGCTTATTATGACAGTGATCCCTGGAGAGGAACCTGGAAAGGTGAGGGTGGCGGCGTACTTGTCAACCAGGCACCCCATCAGCTGGACATGCTCCAGTGGTTCATGGGGGAGATCGATGAGCTGTACGGTCAATGGTCCAATCTGAACCATCCCTATATAGAGGTGGAAGATACGGCCAATGCCATATTGAAGTTTAAGAGTGGTGCGGTGGCCAATATCATTGTATCCAATTCACAAAAGCCTGGAATATATGGAAAGGTGCATGTGCATGGTGAGAACGGTGCCTCTGTTGGTGTGCAAACCGATGGGGGAGCCATGTTCATAGCCGGAATGTCCAGTATCCTGGAACCTCCGGTTAACGATCTCTGGACCGTTCCGGGTGAGGAGCAGATGCTGCAACAGTGGGTGAAGGAGGACTCGGATTTTTTCAACAGCCTCCCCAATGCCATGGATTACTTCCATGAACGCAATATTGAGGATTTCCTTCGGGCCATTCTTGAAGGAAGAGAGCCCCTGATTACAGGGG
>JAGLTY010000226.1 GCA_023135025.1 Bacteroidales bacterium
TCCCGGGCCAGTGAGCAATCAGTGGCGTATTGATTCCCCCTTCGTAACTGTAGTTCTTATAGTAGCGGAAAGGTGTATTGGATACATTGGCCCAGTGCGGACCCAGGGAGGACCAGCGGGTCATGGTTCCAATCTCCCCGTAATCATCATCTATAGAGACCATCTCTGCCGAAGCACCGTTGTCCGACACAAACATAATCAGTGTGTTCTCTGCCCTGCCGGTCTCCTTCAATGTTTTCATCACCCTGCCGATATTCTGATCCAGCCGGTCGATCATGGCTGCATAGACCTCCATCTTCCTCGTCTCCTCCCTTTTCATTTCCACGCTCAGGGTGTCCCATGAAGGGTATGTGGCATCCGATAACCTGTATGTTTCATCGATCAATCCCATCTCAAGCTGCCGGGTATACCGCTTTTCCCTGGTTTTCTCATACCCCTCGTCATATGCACCTTCGTAATTCTGAATATCTTCCGGCCAAGCCATCAGGGGATCATGGGGTGCTGTATAGGCCAGGTAGAGAAAGAGTGGACTCTTATCATCACAGTATTGTTCCAGCCACTCCACTGCATAGTTTGTAAAGTAGTCGGTGGTATAAAAATCTGAAGCCTCCGGTGTATAAGGGGTATAGATGATACTGTCGATGCACCAGTCCCTGGCCCGTTTCTTCCCCGACTCCCCCTTTCTTGCAGGTGCCCCTTCACCGGGACGCTGCACACCCGGGTTGAAATGGTTACAGGCACCGTCCTTCAATCCATAATAGTGATCAAATCCACGGTAGATTGGATTCTCCACTCCATGGTGCTTCCCCGACCAGAGGGTGATATAGCCGGCATCTCGCAATACCTCACCCAGGGTAACCGCGTTCATCAAAGGCTCATTGTAGGAGTGGTCATACCCGTTCTGCTGTGCATATACACCCGTAAGCAGGCAGGCCCGTGACGGAAAGCATTTAGAGGTATTGTGAAACTGTGTGAACCTCATCCCCTGATGCGCCAGCTGGTCAATATTGGGAGTACTGATCTCACTTCCGTAACATCCCAGGTCCGACCAGCCCAGATCGTCGACACTGATTAAGATGATATTGGGAAGTTCCTGTTTTGAACAGGAATGGAGCCACATGGAGAGGGCAATCAGTATGATTGGTGTAGCTTTCATTTTGGTAAGATAAAAGATTTATTACTATTTTGAGTGAAAACTTTTCTCATAGGCCTTAAGACAAGACTGCAGCTTTCCACCCTGATGATCGCCTCAGTGCTGATCTTTATCCCTGTATCGTTCTATTAAAATCAGTCTGGGCCAGGTATCCGAGATCCTGTTTATGCTGATCCTCCCGCTGTTTCTGATCAGGTTCGGACTGAAATGGGTCCTCTTTGTGGGCGCGGGGGCATGGCTCCTCCGCTTTCTCCTGTTTGCCAACGGGGATGCAGAGAGTGGGATGTGGATGATCTATGCAGGCATCCATGATGGCATTAACCACATAACCATCATAGAAGGTCTCCATGGGCTTTTTCCCTTCGTCCATGGCATTGAACATATCGGTAAACATGAAATCGTATCCCAGGGAGTTGACCTCATCCCCCACCGGGAAGAGCCAGCCAGTAGCCGATTCGGCCTTCTCTGCCACATAATCGCCTTCTCCTACAGCAGTATACATATCAAAGCCAGTGCGCAAAAAGTGATTCAGGAATATGGTCCCTTCTACGCCCATCACCTCGTCTCTCAGGTTCATCCCCCCGCGGAAACACCAGCTAACCTCGAACTGACCAATGGCACCACCCCCTGAAAGCTCAGGGTTCCAGAACCAGTCACTGTGCGGACCCGGATGGGTCTCACGGGCCCGTACCCAGAGAATATCGCCCAGGGCCCCATTCTTTACCGATTCAACAGCTTTCAGGGTTTTGGGGGTGTAACAAAGATCTTCCAGATAGCCATGAAAAACGCCATGTTTCTCCACCAGCTCCAGCATCTCTTTGGCCTCAGCAGCATTTCGCCCCAGCGGTTTGGTGACCAGTATGGCCTTGCCGGCCTCAGCAGCCATTCTGACCGCTTCCAGGTGCTGGAAATTGGGAAGGGCAACAATCACTGTATCGATATCGGGATGGTTGACCGCCTCTTTCATATCGGTTGTCCAATGGGGAATACCCCTTCGTTCGGCCAGTTTTCGGGCACTTGATTCACTCCGGGAGTATACCACCTCAACGCGGTCGGTGCGGCGCTGTCCATGCAGGGCATGCCGTAGAAATCACCAATAAATTCACCACCGAGCATGGCTATTTTTTTGATTTTCATGAATAGTTAATGGTTAGTTTGTAAATGGGCTATTGACTATAGTTCCACAATAATTCCATGGTCAGGCCTCCAGCCTCTTCCAGGTCGATATACTCATACCGGCCCGAACCCGGCTTTCCTTTCTCACCCCACGTTCCCCCCATGGAGACCACGAATCCGCGTGATGTGTAATCTTCCAAGACCTTGTCCATATCCTTGACTGAGAAGGCCAGATGGTGGATTCCTTCTCCGTGCTTCTTTATGTGATCCTCATAAACAATAGGTGGTTTTACCGGAATACACCATTCATAAGCGATGGATCCATAGCGCTGCCAGCCCTGGACCAGCTTATGGTCGGCCGGCTCACCGTAGTACATTGGATCACCCAGTTCCGGATACCTGATCTGCAGCTCGGGCAGGCCGATCCGCTTCCAAAAATTAGAAACAGGTTCGGGATCCCGAATGGCAAATGCATATTGATTGAGCTTCATGTCAAGTCGGTTTTCATCACTTAAAGCAGAGTGAATCTTCAATCCGCTATCTCCATAGGTGAACCCAAGTATATACTTGCCTTCCGGCTCACTGTTCATCAGCACAAATGACAGTTCCCCTTCCCCGGTTTCCATGGTTATCTTATCAAGAATGTCAATCCCAAGTTGGTCCAGACGTCCAATCTCATCCTCCAGTTCGCTCTTACTTGAGAATCTATGAACGAGACTCATAGCTGCATCACCGTGAACAGTTAGAAATTCATGGAATATTGATGCTCCTTCAAGTGGCTGGATCCAATTGACCTGAGCGCCCGCCAGGTTGGCACATACCAGTCTTACTATTCCCATATTCTCTGTGGTCCCTGATTTGACGGCTACCTTGCCCAAATCCATGAATTGGGAAAATCCCAGCTCTTTGTAACTAGCCATCGTCTTCTCTACGTCAGATACTACCCAGAGAACCTGATCAACTTCATTATAGCAATTTGGAATATCCGCAGATTTTAAGACTGTGGAACAAAGGGCCCCAATACAACCTAATAACAATAACTTTTTCATAGGACTGGCTTTATAATATATTAATAATCAAGCTCTAAAGCTCCAATTTCGTAATTATTATTTAAGGGTATGGATGTTCCCAATAAATCCCTCTCTCCAACATTCAAATTAAACAAAGTCTTTAGATTTAATCCTCTATCGACCATGGGTGATCCGGACAGAGGAACATAACCACCAATGGATTCTTGACTGATCTTTGCGGGATCTGTTACATTCATTGATCCCGCTTGGTTCCACATGGGATCCTGGTAGATGCCGATGAATGTACCATCATGCATCTCTTTGTCAGTGGCCATTGCCCAATCTCTGAGGGTTCCATATCCTAAAAATGAAATACCTCCTGCCAGATTCCAGTACAGATTTCCCTGGAATAGTTCATTGTCAAGTGAGTTCCCTTCAGAAAGCATGGATCCGTTGTATACAAATACGTTGTTGCGAAAACAGTAACCGGGGTAGTTATCATAGATCCAAATATTACTACCTCCCGGATTGCTGTTATAAAAAGTATTGTTATAAACCTGGCAGTTGCGCATCATACCCTGGTTGTCATTCTTCCAAATGCCTATTGATCCGCCATTGATGATACCGTCATCCTGACTGATGTTGTACCTGATGGTGTTATTCTCCCAGGGTTTTGCTGCGCCAAACTCATACAAACCGAAACCTGCACCCTCATTGTTATGGGAAATACAATACTGTATGACTGAATTGGAAACACCTCCGTCCAGATCAAAACCCCCACCATCGGCAGCTTCCGGATTTGTGCGATTATGATGCGAAATGCAATGTTGAACTATAAAATCTGTACAGTCCCAAATCCAGATGCCTACCGGACCATTACCCGTCCAGGGCATATCCCAGCCATTATTGAAAGCCTCGCAATATTCGATAACTCCACAATTGACAGATGAAGCAAGGATCCCGTTTCCGCTGTGATTATTCAATACCATGGGGTCTCCTGGATTATTTTCAGCTACGCAATACCCTATATAGAGATTGTGGTT
>JAGLTY010000227.1 GCA_023135025.1 Bacteroidales bacterium
GAGATAGTGGAGTATACTTTCCCCGAAAGAGAGGGTCTGCCAGGGCACATCAAACCCAAAATGCCCGAAGTAAAGGTATTCTGGTATGATGGTGGAATGATGCCCTCCAGACCTGTGGAGCTGGCCGATGGGGAACCCATCATGGAAGATGGCATGGGAGGGTGCATTTTTGTGGGATCCAAAGACAAATTGATCTGCAACCTGGGCGGGATCAATCCCCGTCTGCTTTCGGGCCGAAAACCCAATGTTCCTGAAACACTTCGCAGGGTAAAGGATTATCCAGTGGGCGGTATCCAGGATGGCCCGCATGAACAGGACTGGATCAGGGCCTGTAAAGAGAGTCCTGAAAACCGGACAGAAGCCCATTCAAACTTTGATATGGCGGGACCATTCAATGAGATGATTGTGATGGGTGTCCTGGCGGTTCGTCTGCAGAGTCTCGACCGGGAGCTGCAATGGGACGGTCCCAATATGAAATTCACCAATATCACCAGCAGTGAAGAACTGAGGGTGGTCTCATCGGACGACTTCCATATCATCAATGGTCATCCCATCTTTGATACCAAATATGTGACCCTCAATGCCGAGGAGACTGTCAAAGAGTATATCAAACACAACTACCGGGAGGGCTGGACCCTGCCCGAATAGACTTTATTAAAATCTACAAATTCCAAACTATGAAAACGATCAATCTTTTCGTAACTGTATTACTACTCATTCTTGTCACTTCCTGCAGTACAGACAATAAGTTAACATCCAAAGAAAAAAAGGATGGATGGGTGCTGTTGTTCGATGGTCAAACCACCGATGGATGGAAGAATTTCAACGAGGATAAAATCTCCGGCTGGCAGGTAGAAGAGGGTTGCCTGGTTGGACAGGGCCTTGGTGGCGATATCGGTGGCGATATTGTCTCTGTCAGGGAGTATGATAATTTTATCCTGAAATGGGAGTGGAAGCTGGGCCCTAACGGCAACAGCGGGGTGATGTACCATGTGGTTGAGGATGCCAAATACAAGGCTGCCTATGAGACCGGACCGGAGTACCAGATGATCGAGGATGATGATTTCAGGGACGAAAATGGAGATCCTTATCCCATTGAAGACTGGCAGAAAACTGCTGCCGACTATGCCATGTATGTGGCCAATGATCAGAAGCAGGTAAACCTGCGCGACTGGAACAGCTCCAAAATTGTTTTTACTCCCGAAAAGGCAGAATACTGGCTGAATGGCAAGAAGGTTGTGGAATTTGTGCCCTGGAGCGACGACTGGAACGAAAGGCGCAACAGCGGGAAGTGGGATGCCTATCCCGATTATGGCTTCGCCAAAACAGGAAAGCTCTGTCTGCAGGACCATGGCAGTAAAATATGGTTCCGGAACATTAAGATCAAGGAGCTGTAGTGAAGGGGCGTGCATATCTGTGGTTCATCAGCCTGGTGGCCACCATCGGGGGACTGATGTTTGGATTTGATGTGGGCATTATCTCAGGTGCCATTCCATTTATTCAGCCCTATTTTGGATGGAGCGAACTTCAACTGGGATGGGGTGTCAGCTCCATCCTGGTGGGTGCCATCATTGGAGCATTCGGAACAGGCTCACTTACAGAAAAATATGGTCGCAAGCGTCTGTTGATCTCGGTGGCACTCTTCTTTGCAGTCTCCTGTGCAGGTATGGCACTGGCCAAGAGCCAGGCCCTCTTTATCTCCTTCAGGGTGCTGGGCGGACTGGCCGTTGGAGCCGTTTCGGTACTCTCGCCCATGTATGTGGCAGAGGTGGCTCCCCCGAAGATCAGGGGAACACTGATCACCATCTACCAGCTGGCCATCACCATGGGGATCCTGATCTCCTACCTGGTCAACTTTGCACTGCACGATGTGGAGAATAACTGGCGGTGGATGTTTGCCACCGGACTGCTTCCATCCATTGTATTCTTTGTGGGACTGATCTTTATCCCGGAGAGTCCGCGCTGGCTGGTAAAAGCCGGCTTCAAAGAGAAGGCCCGGGTGGTACTGGAGAGGATCGGTGGAGCAGCATTCGCAGGATCGGAAATCTCTGAAATTGAGAATAGCCTGAAGGATACCGGCAGGGGATCCGGATTAAGGGCCCTGTTTGCCCGGCGCTACCGAAAAGTGATTATCCTGGGGCTCCTGCTTTCGGTGTTTGTCCAGATCACCGGGATCAATACGGTTGTCGACTATGCGCCCAAAATATTGATTGCAGCGGGACTGGAGATACGGAATGCGCTGCTGCAGACATCGCTCATCGGCCTGGTCAATTTTGCCTTCACCTTCTTCGCGGTCTGGTTGATTGACCGGCTGGGCCGGAAGACCTTCTATATCATTGGATCGTCGGGTATGGCCGTGACACTGCTGATGCTGGCTGCAGCCTTTCACCTTGAGATGAATCCGCTGTTTACCACCATCTGCATCATGCTCTTTATTGCCTTCTTTGCCTCCTGTATCGGTCCCGCTTTCTGGACCCTGGTGGCAGAGATGTTCCCCAACCGGATCAGGGGACAGGCTGTTGCCCTGGCCTCCTTTACCCAGTGGGTATTCAACTTCCTGGTGGTGCTGCTATTCCCCTATGTGCTCGATGCACTGGGTGGTTCAGTTACTTTCCTCTTCCTTTCAGTGATGTCATTGATCCAGTTGATGATTGCCTGGTTCTTTATCAAGGAGACCAAGGGCAAATCGCTGGAAGAGATCGAATCGCTATGGGATTAAAGACAATCCCTTAGAAATCAGTGTCAGCCTCTGTGAGATCGAGCTCCTTGATCCAGATGTTGCGGTAGAGTACTGAATAACCCTCAGCCTGCAGTTTGATGCCGCCTGGGCTGTCGGTGATTCCTTTGCCATCGTCGTTGCCGCCGTCGATCCCGGAGTTAGCACCACCCCACACCTGGTTGATCCCGATATTGGAGTAGACTTTGATACCATTAAAGTAGTTGGAGACCAGCGCCTTTTCAATACGCTTACCATCCTCAAACCGGGCTGCTCTGAAGACCATATCATAGGAGTTCCAGTTCCCCACCCCTTTATAGGCGTAGTAGGGAGAATCGATCTCATTGATTACAGCAGCCATTCCGTGCTGGGTCGAATCGTTGTCCAGGATCTGGATCTCATAGCGGTTCTGAAGGTAGACACCCGAGTTGCCTCCTTCCTGTTCAATCAGGAACTCTACATGGAGCCGAAAATCGCGGTACTCCTTTTTGGTAACAATATCGGCCGATCCATACTTGTGGTCCACCACCGCAGGATCATCACTGCTCATAACCGTACCCTTATCCACAGGATCATTTACAATCTCCCATTTTATGGGCATCTCGGCCGCAAACCTGGGACCCTCCCAGTAGATCCAGTTCCCATGAAGTGATTCAGCGGTTCCGTCAAAAAGCACCTCTGCTCCGGCAGGAGCTTTGGCACCGATACCGACAGGATCTTGGCTGCAAGCATTCAGCAACAGTAGAGACAAAACAATGGTCGCAATAGAAATAACTTTCATAATAATATGATTTAAAATATTGTGTTATTGTTGTTTAGAAGCTTTTCGTAATTTCTCTACCTTCCAATATCATCGGGCAGTCCTTTGTAGTATCGAAATCCCTCCATGGGTTTACCGTCCCTCTGTTGGTGGATCCACCCGCGTAGCATCTCTTTCACCTCCTTCTCCTCCTCGGGCGACATTTCCGGGCCCTTGTAGTCGGACCATCCCGAGCTGAACTGACTCACATATTTGGTGAGAGCCTCCACCTTCCGCTCCTCCCATCCTGAGATATCCACCCAGGTGTTCATATCCTCTTCGGCAGAATCATAGAGCATATATTCCGGTATGGTATGTGCTTCCAACCCCTCAACGGTAATCTGTCCCTGGAACATCAGGGGCCACATGGCTGCCCGGGCCGCATCGGCCGACAGATATGATGAAGCCCTGTGATCGGCTTTGTGCCAGCGTTGCGATCCCTTGCCAGGATCGAAGGAGAAAAGCACATCAGGCCTGATCTTGCGGATCAACCTCACCAGTTTGGCAACTACCTCTTTTTTATCCTCATACTCCAACATGCCATCGTCATACCCAAAGTTGATATAGTGGTCGATTGGTATTCCCATGGTGGCAAGGGCGGCCTGCTCCTCCTGCTTCCGGATCAGAGCCAGGTCCATCATCCCCAGATCGGGATCCTGAGTCCCCACGTTTCCTGTGGTCAGAATAGCAATATAGACCTCATTACCATTGGCATTCAACATACCCAGTGTTCCCATTGAGTAGGAGTCGTCATCGGGATGTGCACCTATTAGCAAAATGGTTTTTCCTT
>JAGLTY010000228.1 GCA_023135025.1 Bacteroidales bacterium
GGAATCAGGTTGCGGGGGACCGATGCAAGGGAGTTGGCTGCCATCAGCCGTACCAGTTTAACGCTATCGTTCAGCCGGGGGACTGCCAGGTCCCTGATAAATTCAGGTTCGGAAAACTCAACCACAGTCATGGTGGCATACCGGATGAGCGGATCGGGATCAACCACAGTTTGTTTGAGCAGGTTGGAGGTGGAGGCACTGGGATATCCGCCCAGTAGCGAGATGGCAGTGGCCCTGACCATGGGTGGTTGATTCTGGTCCGCTCCAAGTCTGAGCAGCTCCTGGTGTGCCTCCGGGTAAAGCATCCGGCCGGCCCAGAAGGTCTCCCCGTAATGAGGCTGGTTCAGCAGATCATCGCCATACCATTTACGGAGGTAGTCGGTGGCCCATTGGGTACTTTTATCCTGGTGACACTGGTTGCAGGCATTGGGGGTGCCCAGTTTGTCGGAGAGATCGGGACGCGGAATACGGATACTATGGTCCCGGCGCGGATCCACTACCATATAAGTACGTTCATGCATATGACACTCGAAACAGCTGGCACCCTCTTTGGCCGGATCGTGAAAGTGATGTTTCCTGGGTCCGTATTCGCTGGCCATATGACAGCGGTAACAGAGGGCGTTTCCATCCACATATACTTTGCTGCTGTGGGGTTCATGGCAATCCTTACACACCACACCGGCCTGGTACATCTTGCTCTGAAGGAAGGAGGCGTAAACATAGACCTCATCCTCGATCTGTCCGTCGGGGAAGTAGAGGTTCTCATCCAGCAGCGATGGCCAGTGGGTATCGAGCAGGGAGCCACCATGGTAGTAGTCTTCGGTGGCTACGGCCCTGCGGGCATGGCACCTGGAGCACATCTGAACCAGCTCGTCCGATTGCCGGGGCACCGACCGCCGGGCGGTGACTGAGTCGGGATCGAAGATCCAGGTGGCATTGTCGGTATCATTCAGTCGCACCACAAGTCCCATATCTGGGTAGATATCGGGACTGCTGCCCGCTTCCACTTTCTCGGCCCAGTCGATATGTTCCGATCCGGGTCCGTGGCATGCTTCGCACGATACATCAATTTCAGACCAGGTGGTATGGTATGCCTTCTCACCATAGGAGTAGTTCTTTCTCAGGTTGGTGGAGTGGCACTCGGCACACATGTAGTTCCAGTTCTGTGTGACACGGGTCCAGTGCAGCACATCGTTGGGCGGAATGCGCTCCTGCTGGTAGATATGATACCAGCGCTGACCGCCCTCACTCGCTGGACGGGTGTCCCAGCAGATGGGAAGACACTGGTACCTTCCCCCGGGAAATTCAATCAGGTATTGCTGCAGGGGCCTGATTCCAAATACATAAGAGATCTCATAATCCTCCATCTTTCCTTCCGGCCCTTCGGTGTGTACCATATATTTTCCATCGGACATATAAAACCGTGAGGTGATACCAAAATGGGTATAGGTCACATCACTGAAATCGCCCAGCATGGTCTCTGCATTGGCAGTGTCCATGGCCATGTCATGATCCGATCCCTGGAAGAGGTTGAACTCTTTTTCATGGCACTCTTTGCAGCTCTCACGTCCCCTGTATTCGGCTGTTTGTCCGGTCGCCAAAGGTTGATTCAAAACGTTTTCAGTCTCACCTGCGCGGTTGCAGTTAAGAAACAATACCAGGGATATAATCAGTACAGAAACACCTCCGATCAGGTGGGAAAAAAATGCCTTTTTCATGGCCAAACAGGTCAAAATGATATAATTTCAAATGTAGATAAATTATATCTACTTTTAATGTTTTATGCGCGCCCGATGAAGAGAAGAAGTTTTATAGGAAAAGCTGCCATTGGCCTGGTAACCTTTACAGGTGTGGTAGCAGCCATCAGTTATTTAAGGCAATTCTTTCCACGACTGGCCGGTGAAAAACGACGTATTGTTCTGGGCGATCCCCGGAGATTTCCCGTGGATACCTTTACTTTTCTGGAGGAGCACAATCTCTATGTCTATCGCGACCATGAGGGAATTAAGGCGGTTTCTGCCATCTGCACCCACCTGGGTTGTATCCTGGAGAAGAGCATTGATGGATTTGAGTGCCCCTGTCACGGTTCATGTTATACCAATGAAGGAGAGGTTCTGTCGGGACCTGCACCGCGCGATCTGGCCTGGTACAGCGTTAGCAGGGGTGCCGACGGAAAGATTGTGATCAACCCTGGAAAGAGTGTTCCATCCGATGAAAAATTCTTAACCTTCTGACCGGCTCCATGGAAAGCACTAAGAGACCGTCCGGAATTATCAACCGTAATTTTTTTCTGCATATACATGCCAACAGGGTGCATGTGCACTCCATGAAACCTACCTACACCTTCGGATTGGGTATGATGCTGGGTTTTCTATTCCTGATCATGATTTTTACCGGGGTTATCCTGATGATCTATTATACGCCATCGGTGGAGATGGCCTACCAGTCGGTTAAGGATATTGTCAATATTGTACCCGGGGGACGAATTATCCGGAATATGCACAGGTGGGCATCGCAGGGGATGGTCATTGTGGTTTTTCTGCATCTGCTGCGTGTCTTTTATACAGGATCTTATCTGGGCAACCGCTCCCTGAACTGGGTTATTGGGGTGGTATTGCTTATGATTATCCTGCTCAGTAATTTCAGTGGTTACCTTTTGCCGTGGGACCAGCTTGCCTATTGGGCAGTAACCATTGGTTCCAATATTGCAGCATCGGCAAGGGAGCTTACCGACCTGCTGGGTATTACAAATGCATTTGATCCGGGTGGGGTTCTTAAAAAACTGTTGATCGGAGGAGAGACCGTGGGGCAACCGGCCCTCTCACGATTTTTTACCCTGCATGTTATTTTCCTGCCTCTCTCCATGCTGATCCTGCTGGGAGTTCACCTCTGGAGGATCCGAAAAGACGGGGGACTGAGCAGGCCGGTGAGATATGCCGAAGACAAAGGGAGTACCAATAAATGGTATGCATGGCCGGTACTGATGTGGACCGAACTTGGATTGTTGTTGCTGGTGGTGGTTGTGGTGCTGTTTATCGCCCTGCTGGCCGATGCTCCGTTACTTGAACAGGCCAACCCTTCTTTTCCTGAAAATCCGGCCAAATCTCCATGGTATTTCCTGGGGATCCAGGAACTGGTCTCATACTCTGCTTTTGCCGGAGGATTGCTTATCCCGGTGCTCTATCTGGTCTTTCTTTTTTCCATCCCGTACCGCGACAGGGAGAATCGGTATGTAGGTGAATGGTTTTCCGGGAAGAGTGGACTGAAGGTGGTGTTGCGCGCTGCAGTTTTTGCATTTCTGCTGGTGGTGTTGCAGCTTTTTGTCATGATCCGGTTTGGCTGGCTCCGCGATTGGTTCCCGGGGATCTCACAGTGGTTTGTGATGCTGATCAATCCGGCCACCATAACGGGCGGACTCTTCATTTTGATGGCGGAGATCATCAGGCTAAAGAGACAATCTTCTCGCATGGCAGCACTGGCACTGTTTACCAGTACTTTTGTGGCCCTGGTCATATTCACAGCCATTGGAATCTGGTTCAGGGGGCCCAACTGGGAATTCTTCTGGTCAGTTAACCAGTGGCCAGCCATATAAATATGATGATGGACGAACAGAGATACAGATACAGGGCACAGTGGCTGGTGCTGATCGGGGCAGGGCTGCTGCTCCTGTTGCTGTTCGGAGCGTGGATCAGCGAGGGGATGAACAAGGAGTGGCGAAAGGTCCAGAAAGATTATGCAGCCATACTCGGGGAGAGAGAGGAGTCGGGTTACGATGCATTTGAACGGGGTATTTTTCAGATAGATCTGCCCGAATTTAACCGTTCCGACCGTTGTATCTCCTGCCATCACGGTCTGGAGGATCCATCAATGAAGCAGATGCCACAGCCCCATGCTACACATACGGGCAACTTTCTGGAGGACCATCCCGTACAGCAATATGGCTGCACCATTTGTCACGGAGGGCAACCCGGGGCACTCTCCCGGGAGGAGGCATTTGGCCGGCTGCCTGAAACACACTGGCCCTATCCACTCCTGGAACAACCCTATATCCAGGCCTCCTGTGGTAAGTGCCACCTGGCCATATTTAGTAAACAGGCCATTGATGATCCAGCAGATGATACATCCGGCCCCATGGGGGGGATGGAAGTGTTTCTAAAAGGAAAAACCATCTTCTCAGCAGAAGGGTGTCTGGGTTGTCACCTGGCCAGGGGTGTGGGGGGGATTCTTGGTCCCGATCTTACGGAGCAGGGCGAAAAGACCAGGCACGAATACAGCTTTCAGAACA
>JAGLTY010000229.1 GCA_023135025.1 Bacteroidales bacterium
CCTTCCCTGACCATACATCCTGCAATGGTCCCGACCTTGGTGATTTTGAAAGCCTCCAGGATTTCCAGTGTACCAGTGATCTCCTCTTTGATCTCGGGGGCAAGCATACCCTCCATGGCAGCCTTCAGCTCTTCAATGGCATCGTAGATAATGGAGTAGAGGCGAATATCGATCTGCTCCTTCTCGGCCAGCTTTCTGGCACTGAGCGATGGCCTGACCTGGAACCCGATCACAATGGCATTGGATGCTGCAGCCAGCAGGATATCTGATTCCGAAATCTGTCCCACAGCCTTGTGTTTGATATTAACCTGGATCTCTTCTGTACCTAACTTAATCAGTGAGTCGGAGAGGGCCTCAATGGATCCATCCACATCACCTTTCACAATCACATTCAGCTCCTGGAAGTTTCCAATGGCAATTCGACGTCCTATTTCATCCAGTGTAATATGCTTGGTAGTTCTCAGTTCCTGCTCACGCTGTAGTTGCTCACGCTTGTTGGCAATCTCTTTGGCCTCCTTATCGGTATCCATAACATTGAAGCTCTCACCAGCCTGTGGCGCACCATTCATCCCCAGTACCAGGGCGGGCGTAGAGGGACCTGCCACGGTGATCTTATTGCCTCTCTCATTGAACATGGCCTTCACATGGCCATAATATTGTCCGGCCAGAATCACATCTCCGATCTTCAGTGATCCCGATTCCACAAGAATGGTGGCAATATTGCCACGTCCCTTGTCCAGGGTCGATTCAATAATGGTACCACGTGCATTCTTGTTGGGGTTGGCTTTCAAATCCAGTAGTTCTGCCTCCAGCAATACCTTCTCCAGCAGCTCCTCAATATTAATATTTCCCTTGGCCGAGATCTCCTGAGACTGGTATTTACCACCCCAGTCCTCTACCATATAGTTCATCTGGGCAAGCTCATCCTTGATCTTCTCCGGGTTGGATGCCGGAAGGTCTATCTTATTGATGGCGAAAACAATGGGAACACCTGCTGCAGCTGCGTGGTTGATCGCCTCTACGGTCTGGGGCTTCACCCCGTCATCGGCTGCCACCACAATAATGGCCACATCGGTAATCTGTGCACCCCTGGCCCTCATGGCTGTAAAGGCTTCGTGTCCCGGTGTATCCAGGAAAGTGATCTTGCGTTCATCATCCAGTTTCACACCATAGGCTCCGATATGCTGTGTGATCCCACCGGCCTCTCCTGCGACCACATTGGCATTACGTATCACATCCAGCAGTTTGGTTTTTCCATGGTCCACATGTCCCATCACAGTCACAATGGGTGGCCTTGGGAGCAGATCTTCCGTAACATCCTCCTCATCTCTTATAGATTCAATCAGATCCACACTGACAAACTCCACCTTAAAATCAAACTCGTCTGCTACCAGTGACATGGTCTCCGCATCGAGACGCTGGTTAATGGAAACGAACAGCCCCAGGTTCATGCATGTCTGTATCACCTCTGTGGGTGGAACACTCATCATGGAGGCCAGCTCATTTACAGATACAAACTCGGTTACCTGTAACACATTCATTCTCTGTTCGAGCTGATCGCTCTCCTGCTGCAACTTGACCTGTACCGCATCGCGCTTCTCACGCCTGTATTTGGATGTCTTTGATTTGGATCCTTTGTTGGTCAGTTTGGCCAGGGTATCCTTGATCTGCTTCTGAACATCCTCTTCTTTGACCTCCGGCCTGGCGGCTCGCTTCCTCTTCTTTCCTCCTTTTTCTCTGGCAGCACCTGCCTTGTTCTGCCTGCCAACATCGACAGGTCCGGTCTCCTTCTGAATCCGCTTCCTTTTTTTCTTTTGATCGAGATGCAGGTCCTCTTTACTCGATGCCACAGGCTTTTTCTTGGGTGGCTTTCTTTCAGGCAGCACTATCTTACCCACCACAGTGGGACCGGTCAGTTTCTCAACACGCGTTGGGATCAGGTTCTGTTCCTCCTCTAACTTCTTCTTATCAACTTTCTCCTTCACTTCCAGGGCTGCCTCCTCAGGCTTTTGGAGCTGTTCTGCCTTCACCTCCTCCGCTTGAGGTTCGGGAGCATCTTTGACCTCAGCCTTTTCAACAGTTTCAGGAACATCCTTAACAGCTTTTGCCTTACTATCTGCCTGCTTTTTCTCTTCACTCTTGCTTTTGGCATCTTCACTCTTACCTTTGGCCTTCTTACCCGGACGGGTCTTCTGATTCATGGAGTCCAGGTCGATTTTCCCCACAACCCTGGGCCCGCTTTCTACTGCTTCAGGCTCAGGCTTTTTCTCCTCAGGCTTTTTCTCCTCAGGCTCTTTGCTCTTCTTAACCTTTGGCTCTTTCTTCTCCTCTTTCGCTACCTTAGTGGCTTCAACAACCGCCTTCTCCTTTTCAGGTTTTGGCTCCTTTTTGGCATCCGGGGCTTCTGCCTCAATCACAGATGCGACAGTATCGACATTGCTCGTAGTATGGTCGGTGATAATTAACTCTTCGGATTCCTCCTGCTCGGCCGCTTCCGGAACATCATCCAGTGAGATAGATTCCTGCCTCTCTCTAAGGTTCTTAAGGGTCAGTTTCTCAGATTCCTTCTTTACATTCAGATCGGAACTGTACTCCTCCTGCAGAAGATCATACAGTTCCGGATCCAGCTTACTGTTTGGATTGGAATCGATCTCATGTCCCTTCTTTCCAAGAAATTCTACGATGGTGGAAATCCCCACGTTAAACTCCCTGGCAGCCTTGCTAAGTCTTGTTGCCTTTCTTTCAGCCATATAGTTCTATTCAAATTCTGCTTTAAGCACATTGACCAGGTCCGTAATGGTCTCTTCTTCCAGGTCGGTCCTTTTAACCAGATCCGCCACACTCAGGTTCAACACTGATTTGGCAGTATCGCATCCGATAGCCTTTAGCTCATCCAGAACCCAGCTCTCAATTTCATCAGCAAATTCCTCCAGGTTCACATCCTCATCGTCCTCGTCCGATTCACGATATACATCAATTTCATATCCTGAAAGTTGACTGGCCAATTTGATATTCAGACCACCCTTGCCAATGGCCAGGGAGACCTCCTTGGGCTGCAGGTAAACCTCTGCGCGTTTCTCCTCATCATCCAATTTGATGGATGTGATCTTGGCAGGGCTCAGCGCCCGTGTAATAAACAACTGAACATTGTTTGTATAGTTTATTACATCAATGTTTTCATTCTTCAGCTCCCTGACGATGCCATGGATACGGGATCCTTTCATTCCAACACAGGCTCCAACCGGATCAATCCTCTCATCATAGGATTCCACAGCCACTTTGGCCCTTTCACCCGGAACCCTGACAATCTTCTTGATGGTGATCAGTCCGTCGAAAATTTCAGGAACCTCCAGTTCAAACAGACGCTCCAGGAAAACAGGCGAGGTCCTCGAAAGAATAATCAGTGGATTGGCATTGCGCATATCCACCTTTACCACTACTGCACGAATGGTATCACCCTTGCGGAAATAGTCGGTAGGAATCTGCTCGGATTTGGGCAGAATCAGTTCATTTCCTTCATCATCCAGAATCAGGATCTCTCTTTTCCAGACCTGGTATACCTCACCGGTAACCACATCACCTATCCGGTCCTTGTATTTGTTATAAAGATGGTTCTTCTCCAGTTCCATGATCCTGGCAGAGAGGTTCTGGCGCAGGGCCAGGATGGCACGTCTTCCAAAATCACCAAGTTTTACCTCGTCGGTTACCTCTTCACCAGCCTCATAATCATCATCTATCTCTTTGGCTTTTGTAAGAGTAATCTGCACGGCTGCATCTTCCAGTTCATCATCCTCCACAACCTCACGGTTCCTCCAGATCTCGAAGTCACCCTTATCGATATTGATGATAATGTCAAAATTCTCATCGGTCCCGTATTTCTTCAGAAGCATGCCCCTGAATACATCCTCAAGGACACTCATCATGGTCACCCTGTCGATGTTCTTTAATTCCTTAAATTCGGAAAATGTCTCTATCAAATTAAGATTTTCCATTGCTACACTATTGAATCAATTAAATGATATTATTGCTTTTGCTGTTTTGATCTCTTCAAAACCAATCTCCTCGTTGTCTCCATTTACCTTCAGAATGATTCCATTATCAGAAACCGTTTCCAGTTTGCCTTTTACCTTCATTCCATCGGTATAAAGCACCTCGATATCACGACCTAAATTTTTCTCATATTGTTGCTTTACCCTGAAGGCACCACCCAGTCCCGGAGATGAGACCTCCAGTGAGTAATCCTCCACATCGCGGTCCAGCGATTCATTCAA
>JAGLTY010000023.1 GCA_023135025.1 Bacteroidales bacterium
CTTTTTCGCAGGCGCAAAACAGCAATGCACCAAAAAATACAAGTAGAAAATAGATTTTTTTCATAATGGTAACATGTTGGTTTATAGTATATCAAGTTACCACCACACCACGTCTAAAACTAACACAGATCCTGAATTCTGTGACCTGAATGTGTCATTATGAGATAAAAACAGTAGAGGGCACCCGTTCGGATACCCTCTTTATGAATCAATTTGTCCCTCATGCCAGCCATCTCTTTCCATGGGATTGCCGGGTTTGACAAAACCATGTCGTTGGAAACATTCTTTCAGGTCATCTTTCATGCTTCAAATATTACCCGAAGGTCTTTTTGAATGCTCTTTCTAATCCGCTCATTCTTGATCGCACCCTCTGTAACCAGGTCCACCTTTATTCCTATCAATTCAGACAACTCATTTTCAATCCGAACTAGTTGAAACAAGGAACATGTCTGATGAAACCGGACGAGAATATCAATATCACTTCCATCGTTGTGTTCACCCCTGGCAAAAGAACCGAACAGGCCTATCCGTTCAGGTTTGTACGAACTGAGGTAGTCAATAATTGTTTTATGCAACTGTTCTTCAGACATATTGCAAATGTAATGACTATCTCCAATAGTGCACCTAATTCAACTCCGGTACCCTCCCCGGTGTCCAGGGTGCTTTCAGCTCTTCCAGCTGTGCATCCAGCTCCGAGACCTCCTGTACAATTTGCTTCAGCTGATCCAGCAGCGGCGGAAACTCCTCCTGGAGGATCTCCAGCTGGTCTGTCTCAGTTTTGGTCAGTTCCGAGGTGGAAGACCAGTGGGTGCGTACCATCACATTCAGCCTGCGGCTCATTGGCATCTCCATTGGAGGCAGCTCCTCCCAGCTCGCTTTGGCCGAAGGCCCATCCAGTACAAACTGGATATCCCTCAACCGGCCTTCCAGATCAAGCACCCTGGTACCCAGATCTGTACCTGCAGCCGGGGTCTGGATCAGCGCTTTTTTTATTGAAGCAAGCTTGGTATTCTGCTCCCGGACCATTCGCAGGGTTCCGGTTATTACCCTGGAGAATTCTGACACCTCGTTCTGGAATTCAACCAGCGCCTTGTGATCCTTTACCGGCAGGGTAGCGTGCTGAAGCAGTGTTGCTTTGAAAGAAACGGGCTCTACCATAGCAATTACATCTCCACCTTCGACCATATCCATCCCAACGGAATAGGTTCCAGGCATGGCCAGTAAACCACTGCCGCCGGAGGAGACGCCCCTGCCACCAGCCGATCCGGAGGAGACCGGTCGGGTGGAGGGATAACGAAGGTCCCATGTGATCCTGTTGATCCCTTTGGAAGCTTTCTTGGTTAGTTTCCGGATGGCATTTCCATCGTCATCGTAAATGGTAAAGATCAGCAGGGGATCGGCCTCGGCTTCCTCGGCTCTTAGCTCCTCCCGGGTAGGTTGGGGAATGGGTTGCTTCTCTTTGAACAACTCTTTCTCCCTCTCCTGGCGCTCCTCCTTCATGGTTTTGGGTACCTCCTTCAGGTAGTATGTAAATGTGGCTCCAAAATCGGGATTCTCCGACCTGAAGAAGTTGGAACCCTGGCCATACTTACCACCGGTCTGGATGTACATCAATGCATCTGCCACCGGGAAAATGTGCCATGCCTTCTCCAGAATCTCCTTGTTCATGGCCAGCTCCCTCAAGGGGGTATAGTCGTCCATGATATAGAAACCACGTCCGAAGGTGGCCAGCACCAGGTCGTTCTCCTGCTCCTGGATGGCCATATCGCGTACGCTGATGGTGGGCATGCCCGATGTAAGTTTGGTCCACTCCTCTCCCTCGTTGATGCTGAAATAGAATCCGAATTCGGTCCCTACAAAGAGCAGTCCGGGAACCTCCGTATCCTGCTCAATGGTGTGGACGGTTTCATTCTCCGGCAGGTTAGAAGCGATGGAGACCCAGCTGTTGCCCCTGTCGATACTCTTCAATACATAGGGTTTAAAGTCATCCCGCTTGCGGTTATCGAAGGTGGCATAGACCACACCGGCATCAAAACGGTCGGCCAGCAGGTCACTTACGTAGGTATATTCAGGCACACCGGGGAAGGTGGTTACTTTTTTCCAGTTCTCGCCCCCATCGGTGGTGATGGAGACCACCCCGTCGTCGGTTCCCGCATAAAGCAGGTTCTCGTCCAGTCGCGATTCGGAGATCGATACGCCCGTTCCCCACAGACTGGTGGAGACATCCTTTTGCACCGCATCCCAGCTCCAGTATTGGTCCATTATCAGCCAGCTGTTGCGGTCGGTTCCGGAGGTAAGGTCCTTACTAATCACCTCCCATGAGTTACCCCGGTCGTCGGAACGGAACAACTTGTTGGCCATGGCATATAGACGTGTGTGGGAGTGGTGACTGATTACCAGGGGTGCGTTCCAGTTCCACTTATAGGTCTCCTCTCCTTTCCCCGGTCGCGGCTTGATATTGATATTTTCACCGCTTACACGGTCGTGACGGAACATATTTCCGTACTGATACTCGCAATAGATAATATTGGGGTCGGTGGGATCGGCTGCTGACCAAAATCCATCTCCCCCCAGGATCGCCTTCCAATCTTCATTGGTCACACCGGCCGAGCTTTTATTCATGGAGGGCCCTCCCAGTGTATTGTTATCCTGGGTGCCCCCATATACATTGTAGAAGGGTTCTTCGTTGTCCACATTGACCCTGTAGAATTGAGTCACAGGAAGGTTGGACTTAAACAGGTAGGTTATACCCCCGTCATACGACTCATAGACGCCTCCATCACCACCAATCAGAAAGTGGCTGGTATCGTCCGGATCGATCCAGAGGGCATGGTCATCCACATGCCGGTTGTCCAGACTCAGGGCCGTCCAGGTTTTTCCGCCATCAGCGGTCACATGCGATACCGTCTCCACCGAATAGACCTTGTCCACATCCACCGGATCGCAGTAAATCTCGTTGTAGTATTGGCCGCTGGCGTGATGATCGCTCATCTTCTCCCAGGAGGCTCCCCGGTTCACTGAACGGTAAAAACCGCTCTTCCCTTCTGCAGCCTCAACAATCAGGTAGAGCACATTGCGGTCCACCGGCGATACGGCAATTCCCATTCCCCCCAGATCAACCTCGGGAAGTCCCTTCATCGATTTGGTCCAGGTTTCGCCTCCATCCAGAGAGCGGTATACGGCCGATTCGGGTCCGCCGCCGATCTTGGTGAATACATGCCTTCTGCGCTGTTCGCTGGTGGCGTACATCACATCCGGGTCCACCGGGTCCATCACCACATTGTTTACCCCTGTATTCTCACTGATCTCCAGCACTCTCTTCCAGTTCTCACCTCCATCGGCACTCTTATATAACCCGCGGTCACCACCGGGGCCCCAGACCGATCCTTCAGCTGCCACAAAAACCACACTGGAATTCCGCGGATCCACCACGATGCCACCGATATGCCTCGACTCTTTCAGTCCCATGTTCTCCCATGACTCTCCGCCATCTTCCGATTTGTATACTCCATCGCCATACCCCAGGGCACGCTGGTGGTTATTCTCACCGGTACCCAGCCAGAGCAAGTTCGGATTGTTGGGATCCATGGTAATCACCGCGGTGGAATAGGAACCGTATTTGTCAAAAACCGGTTTGAAGGTGGTTCCATTGTTTACGGTTTTCCAGACATTTCCCGAAGCAATGGCCACATACCATTCGCTCTGGTTCTCGGGGTTCATGGCAAAGTCGGCCACACGTCCGGATGTGAGGGCCGGACCTATGCCACGCCATTTCAGACCGGAGAGTAATGTGGAATCGATCCCTTCGGTTTTCTCCTCCTCTTTGTTCTTCTTTTTCTGGGCATTGATCTGCACCGGACTGAACACCACGGCCATAGCGATCACTACAGGTATCAACAGAGACCTGGTACATGTTATAGTTTTCATAATGTTGGGATTTTAGACCCTAAATATCACTATTTTTACACAAAATTCAAGGTTATGACCGACACTTTGCTCAACCACAGAACAATAAGAAAATACAAGCCCGATCCCATACCTACCCCGATCCTCGATTACATACTGGAAGCCGGAACCAGGGCCTCCACCACAGGAAATATGCAGCTCTATTCCATTATCGTCACCACCGATGAGGAGATTAAAGAGGAGCTTTCGCCCTGTCACTTTAACCAGTCAATGGTGAAGGAGGCCCCGGTGGTACTTACCTTCTGTGCTGACTTCAACCGGTTCAACAGATGGTGCAAGCTGCGCAAGGCAGAACCGGGCTACGATAACTTCCTCTCATTCTTTACTGCAGCCATCGACGCCCTGCTGGTGGCCCAGAATGTATGCGTAGCAGCAGAGGATGCCGGACTGGGCATATGCTACCTGGGCACTACCACCTATATGGCAGGGAAGATCATTGATATCCTGGATCTGCCACGCGGGGTGGTACCTGTTACAACGGTTACTGTAGGTTATCCCGATGAATGGCCAGAACTTACTGACAGGCTTCCACTTGAAGCGGTGGTACACCGGGAGAAGTACCACGATTACACTGAAACTGATATTGATGGACTCTACAGGGAGAAGGAGTTAATGGCAATTTATCAAGCGTTTATCAAAGAACATGACAAAGAGACCCTGGCACAGGTATTTACCGATGTTCGATACAAAAAAGATGATAACGTTCTGTTTTCCAAATCTTTACTTGATATATTAGCAAAACAGGACTTTATGAACCATCCATAAAATATGAAGATTGGTAAAACTTTTTTCATCAGGTTACGTTATAGGCTAATAGAGTTCTGTTTTTTTGTATAAAGATATATTCTATATTTGTAGAGTACCGGATCAAAACCGATTAGCCATGAAAAGAGCAGTGATCATTTTAGCAGTTGTATTTGCAGTAGGTATTCTGATGAGTTCATGCAATAAGCAAATTTGCCCGGCTTACAGCCAGGTTGACACTGAGCAAGCCGTACCTGCCGGATAGTCTGATACAGGAAATCCACTCCAAATAAGCTAAGATTTACCTCCGGTAGATCTTTTTTTTTGTCCTGCCTCCAACATTTCCCTTCAATATTTCGTTATTTTGCATGGTGTTTGCTGTTTTACAATCAATGAAAAGAGCCTTCATACTCATCCTGGTATTTGTGCTTTCGGCAGGTTCACTGTTAGCGCAGGGAGAGATCGATGAACAGAAGCGGGTGATGCTCAGGGATGAGAGCTCCTTTTCCGGGTCTCTCAATTCCAATGGTTTTGGGGCAAATTACAGATATGGCTTCTGGAGGAACGCCTGGAACCAGTTTATACTGGATGCCGACTTCGCATACGTCAAACACCCCAAAGAGTACAAATCATCGATCTCCTACAACTACACTTCACACCGGTATGTTTATGGCAAGGAGAACCTCTTCTGGGAGTTGAAGGGGATGGCCGGCTGGCAAAAAGAGCTCTACCGTAAAATTGACCGAACCGGGATCTCAGTAAGGTTGTACTACGCTGGCGGACTCTCCATCGGATTTACGAAACCAATCTACTATAAGGTATTCAGTATCTCACCCATTGGGGTGATCGTATATGAAGAGTACCTTAAGTTTGATCCGGGCATTCACCAGCGGAGCATTGGTGGGCGCGGACCCTTCTTTATGGGTTTCAACGAGATAAAGGTCATTCCGGGTTTAACCGGGAAAACAGGCTTTAGTTTTGAATACAGTCAGAAGAATGCCATTATTCATGCCCTGGAGGCCGGAGTGAGCCTTACCGTCTATCCCAAAAAGATTCCCATCATGGCCACAGAGCAGAATAATTTCTTCTTTTTCACCCTTACCGTAGGGTACCGTTTTGGCCGAATTATCGATATCAGTGAGGCTGCCCGATCAAAGAGCTGGAAAGAGAAAAGAGCAGAGCGAAAAGCAGCGAAAGCCGCCCTGCCCTATCCGTTCTATTAAATCTTTATGAATACCAGATTTTGCCCTTTCCAGGGTTTTGCCAATTTGATATAATTGCGTAAATTCGCACTCCTGTTATTTCAAAAACAATTTATATCGTAATCATTTAATAATTAAAAACATGGGTAAAATTAAAGTTGGTATTAATGGATTCGGCCGGATCGGAAGACTGGTTTTCAGGGTGGCTGCTGAAATGCCTGAAGTAGAAGTTGTAGGCATCAATGACCTGATCGATGTGGACTATATTGCATATATGCTAAAATATGACTCTACTCACGGACGTTTCAACGGAACCGTAGAGGTAAAAGATGGAAACCTGGTTGTAAATGGTTCCACAATAAGAGTTACTTCTGAAAGAAATCCTGCAGATCTGAAGTGGGATGCAGTTGGTGCTGAGTATGTAGTTGAAGCCACAGGACTCTTCCTCACCAAAGAGAAGGTACAGGGTCACATCGACGCCGGAGCCAAAAAGGTAATCATGTCTGCTCCATCCAAGGATGATACCCCCATGTTCGTTATGGGTGTAAACCACAAGAAATACAGCAGCGACATGAACTGTGTTTCCAACGCTTCCTGTACCACCAATTGCCTGGCCCCTATTGCCAAGGTGATGAACGATAAATTTGGAATCGTGGAAGGCCTGATGACCACTATACATGCCACCACTGCCACACAGAAAACTGTGGATGCTCCCTCGAACAAGGACTGGAGAGGTGGGCGCGGAGCTGGACAGAATATCATCCCCTCCTCCACAGGCGCTGCCAAAGCTGTTGGCAAGGTAATTCCCGAGCTGAATGGTAAACTTACAGGTATGGCTTTCAGGGTTCCCACCCCGAACGTGTCTGTTGTTGACCTCACCTGCCGCCTGGAAAAAGGTGCTTCATACGAAGCGGTTTGTGCTGCCATGAAAGAGGCCAGCGAAGGCGAACTGAAAGGTATACTTGGTTACACTGAAGAGGCTGTTGTATCCACTGACTTCCTTGGTGAGTACTGCACATCAGTCTTCGACGCAGGAGCCGGTATCGGTCTGAACGACAACTTCGTAAAAGTTGTTAGCTGGTACGACAACGAAATGGGATACTCCCGCAAGGTTGTTGAGTTTCTGATTTACATGAACGGTGTAGATAACGCTTAAGAAATACTTCTTTTATTGATTTAATGGGGGAGCTCTCAGGGGCTTCCCTGTTTTTTTTAAAAAAAACGCTCCGGCTTTTTGAAAACAAAAACGCCTCGGTTACCCGAGGCGATACCATGCGATGGTTGGGGCGTACTAGTAATATTCGATGTGTTCAAAGGGGATCTGGATGGTTTGCTCATAATGGATCCCCAGCTCTTCAATCGATTCATCTCCCTCCTCAAAATACCATTTGATCTTTACATCCTTCCCCGAGTCGTGGTTGATCTTCATGATCCGCAACAGCTCAAGCATATATTTGGATGAACCACTGTTGATGTATTCGAGCTTGATGCTCATCCCAGTCTTTTCAACAGGAGTCAGGAAGTACTCATTGATCCAGTCAATCAACCGCTCGAAAAACTCACCCGGATCTTCCGGGATCGATCTTCCCTCAATGGAGAGTTCACCTGTATCGACGATAAACTCCACTTCAGGTGAGTTGAATGTCTTTTTCAAAAAGAGGTCTTCCATATACAGTTCTGTAATTATTCGTATCGTAGTGCTGTGATCGGATCAAGCTTTGAAGCCTTTACGGCCGGAAAATAGCCTGAAACCACCCCCACAATTAAACACAACCCAATCCCGGTCAGTATCCATTTCCATGGCATAATAAAGCTTGAGTCGATGGCTAAAGATACGCCATTTCCAATAACAATTCCTAACAAGATACCAACAACGGCACCCATCTGGCCAATCACAATTGCTTCGTAGAGGAATTGACGCTTGATCATCACCGACTTAGCTCCCAGCGCCTTCCGGGTTCCAATTTCCTTGGTGCGTTCGGTGACCGAAACCAGCATACTATTCATCAATCCAATAACCGCTCCCATCAATGTGATCAGTCCAATAATGGTGGCGGCCACTGTTACCATCTTCAGATTTTCGATGAGCATCTGAGCCAGCTGATCGCTCTGTGTAATATTAAAATCGGTCTCGTCCCGGGCCTCCAGTCGCCTTACCCGGCGGAAAACTCCTTCAGCTTCCGATACAGAAACATCAAGCATTTGTGATTGATTAGGCATTACGTTGATGGAGTAGCGCATCCGTGGCCTTGAAAAATACTGTCTGACATTGGTATATGGGATCAGGCAGGTCCGGTCGGTTCCCATGTTCCCCGAGTTCCCCCTCGACTTAAGAACCCCCACAACCCTGTACCTTCCATTGCCTACCGAAATAAAACGGTTCAAAGGGTCCTGATTCTTTTCAAAAGCCTGCCGCGCCACATCGGCACCAATGAGCACAATATTTGCATTATCCCCTATCTCGCCCGCAGTGAAATTCCTCCCTTTCTCAATTTCATACCCGGCAGTAAAAATATAGTCTTCGTCTACTCCCAGAACAGTTGTATTGGGATTCGATTTGTATGATTTGTATTTGACAACAGCACTACCCGACGCTCTTGTCCATACGGATACCCTGGCGGGCAGTTCATACAACTCTTTAAACTCCTGCGCCTGTTTATGTGAAATGAATTCATGATTTTTTCTGCGATAGGACTGGTTCCCGATCTGAACACGCATACTTCTCGACTCGATGGTGAAAGTATTGGCTCCCATCAGACTGAACGATTCGGTAAGGGCGAACTTTATTGAATCAATAGCGGTGAGTATTCCCACCAGCGCCATGATCCCAAAGGCAATGATCGATATTGTCAGGATGGTCCTCAGCAAATTGGTCCTGATCGATTTCAATGCAATCCTCACATTTTCTACAAACATGGCCCACTTCATCGTTATCATTTTTGATTACACAATAAAAATATAAAAATCTGAACAATCTACGGGGTATAATGTCAGGCTTAAAGATCATTTTCCAATATATTTACAAAAAATTCAAAATAGCCCCTATGACTTTCGATTTTGAGATGATTCAAAAAGCCTACCAGGCACTCCCCGGCAGAATTGAAGCTGCCAGAAAAATCCTTCAAAAACCGATGACCCTCACAGAGAAAATTCTGTATGGTCACCTGTTTAACGGGTCCCCCAACCGCCCCTTTGAGCGTGGTGTCGACTATGTGGATTTTAGTCCCGACCGGGTAGCCATGCAGGACGCCACTGCACAGATGGCCCTGCTGCAGTTTATGCAGGCAGGAAAAACAAAGGCAGCTGTACCATCCACAGTGCATTGCGACCACCTGATCCAGGCCAAATCAGGGGCACACGAGGATTTGAAGAGTGCACTCCATACAAACAGTGAAGTCTATGATTTCCTGGGAAGTGTTTCCAATAAATACGGTATCGGCTTCTGGAAACCGGGTGCAGGTATTATTCACCAGGTGGTTCTGGAGAACTACGCTTTTCCAGGGGGAATGATGATTGGTACCGATTCCCATACGGTGAATGCAGGCGGACTGGGAATGATTGCCATTGGTGTTGGAGGAGCAGATGCAGTAGATGTGATGGCCGGTATGCCATGGGAGCTTAAATTCCCCAAGCTGGTGGGTATAAAACTGACCGGTAAACTGAGTGGATGGGCATCTGCCAAGGATGTGATCCTGAAGGTAGCCGGCATCCTCACTGTAAAAGGGGGTACCGGAAAGATCGTGGAGTACTTTGGTGAAGGTGCAGCGTCCATCTCCTGTACCGGGAAAGGTACCATATGCAATATGGGTGCGGAGATCGGTGCTACCACCTCCCTGTTTGGATACGACCGGAAAATGAAGGAATACCTCTCCGGCACCGGACGAGCCGATGTGGCTGCCGAAGCGGACCGGATCTCAGAACACCTCACGGGCGATCCCGAGGTATATGCCGATCCGGAAAAATATTTTGATGAGGTAATCGAGATCGATCTCTCATCCCTGGAGCCACATATCAACGGACCCTTTACTCCCGACAGGGCCTGGCCCATTTCGCAATTTGCCGCGGCGGTAAAAGCAAACGACTATCCCAAAAAACTTGAAGTGGGACTGATCGGATCGTGTACCAACTCCTCTTACGAAGATATTACACGGGCAGCATCTGTGGCGCGTCAGGCCGGTGAGAAAGAGCTGAAGGTAGCCGCTGAATATACGATCACACCAGGTTCTGAACTGGTCCGGTACACCATCGAGCGGGATGGACTGATCAAATCCTTTGAAGAGATTGGCGGTGTGGTGCTGGCCAATGCATGCGGACCCTGTATCGGACAGTGGGACCGGAAAGATGCTGACAAGCAGGAGAAAAACTCCATTATCACCTCCTTCAACCGGAATTTTGCCAAAAGGAACGATGGCAATCCCAATACTTACTCTTTTGTGGCCTCACCGGAGATTGTGACCGCCATGGCCATTGCAGGGGATATGACCTTCAATCCATTGACCGACACACTGTTGAATGAAAAAGGAGCAGAGGTAAAACTGGATGAACCAAAAGGGCTGGAGCTTCCGGTAAAGGGATTTGCAGTGGAAGACAATGGATACCAGGCTCCCGCTAAGGATGGAAGTGGTGTGGAGATCAGAGTCGATCCTGCATCCAAACGGTTGCAACTGCTGACCCCGTTCGCTCCGTGGAATGGAGAAGATATGACCGGCTTGAGACTGCTGATCAAAGCCAAAGGTAAATGTACCACCGATCATATCTCCATGGCCGGACCCTGGTTGCGGTTCAGGGGGCACCTCGATCATATCTCAGACAATATGCTGATCGGAGCAGTGAATGAAGCCAATGATAAAACCAATTCGGTTCTGAACCAGCTGTCGGGCAAATATGAACCGGTTCCTGCCACCGCAAGGGCCTATAAAGAAAACGGTATAGGCACCATTGTTGTTGGAGATGAAAACTATGGCGAGGGCTCCTCCAGGGAGCATGCTGCCATGGAACCCAGACATCTGGGTGTCAGGGTGGTACTGGTGAAATCGTTTGCCAGGATCCACGAAACCAATCTGAAGAAGCAGGGGATGCTGGGTCTCACCTTCCAGAACAAGAAAGATTATGACCTGGTACGTGAGGGGGATCTGATTGATATCGTTGGACTGAAAGAGCTGGCACCCGGGAAGCCGGTTGAGATCAGGCTGCAACATACCGATGGATCCACTGAACTTTTTATGGCGAATCACACACTCAATAACAACCAGATCAAATGGTTCAGGGCCGGATCGGCATTGAACCTGATCAGGCAGAAAAACCAGTAACACATTGCAAACCATCTCCTCATTTATCACAACGTTCACCCGGCTGGGTCAATTTCTGCGACAGTTTCCTGATGGAACAGGGCCACACTCCGGTGGTGGCGCTCCCTACATGGAAGAGTTGAACAGCCTGTATTACAACGGGTTTTCTGAAATTCTGGAGAGGGAACCTGTTCTAAATCCATGGTTCACCCGGGAGGCATTGATGAAGGCTCTGAAAGGAATTGCCTCCATGCTGGAGGAGGAGGTACTTCAAAAGTGGCTCAACCCGTATGGGATCAGAACGATTGCATCCGGAGAGCAGAAAACTGTCGGACTGGTTATGGCGGGCAATATTCCAATGGTGGGTTTCCACGATATGATGTCTGTGCTGGCAACCGGACATAAGGTCCTGGCCAAACCCTCCTCCAAAGACGACAGGTTAATCAGAAAAGTAGCCGATATTTTGTCAAACATTGATCCGGAGATGGGCAGGCGAATCCACTTTACAGATGAAAAGCTCTCCGGTATCGATGCGGTGATTGCCACAGGCAGTGATAACAGTGCGCGTTACTTTGAATACTACTTCAGAAACATTCCCCATATCATCAGGAAAAACCGGAATGGAGTTGCTGTATTAACAGGAAGTGAATCGGAAGAGGAGCTTGCTGCACTGGGTGAGGATATTTTCACCTATTTCGGTATGGGTTGCCGCAATGTAACGAAGCTCTATATCCCCGAAGCGTACGACCTGAAAATTCTGCTGGGTGTACTTGACAGGTTCCAAACACTCAATCAGCACCATAAATATGGCAACAATGTGGACTATTACAGGACCATCTACCTGATGAACCAGATCACTTTCCTCGACAACGGGGTATTGCTGCTAAAGGAGGATCCCTCCATTGCCAGTCCGGTCGGGGTTGTTTTTTATGAAAGATATTCGGAAATTAGCTATATACAACAACAACTGGCCCTGCACAGCGAAGAGATCCAGTGTATCGTTTCTACAGACCCTGAAATCGAAGGTTCCATCATTCCGGGGTCCACTCAGGAACCGATGCCCTGGGACTATGCCGATGGAGTGGATACCATCCGGTTTTTAATGGAATTTGCATAAAATGATCTTCCTCTTCAGAATAATCAGCGATGAGAACCCTGACTTTTTCAGGGACCTGGTAGCAGGCAGCTCAGATACATTCCTGGACTTTCACAATACCCTTCAGAAGGAGCTGGGTTACGATCCCACACAGCTGGCCTCCTTTTTTATCACAAACCATCTGTGGGAAAAGGAGCGGGAGATCACACTGATTGATATGAATCAGGATCCGGCAATAGAAACCTTTACCATGGAGCAGGCAACCCTGGAGGAGCATATCGGGGAGATCAATCAGCGAATGCTCTATCTTTTTGATTTTTTTTCAGACAGGACATTTTTTATTGAACTCATTGAAAAAGCCAATGAGACATCGCCCCGTGAAACACCCTT
>JAGLTY010000230.1 GCA_023135025.1 Bacteroidales bacterium
AAACGGTGGTACATCCTTGCTAACCTTGCTGCCCCCCTGGATCATCACATGGATCCCGATGCGAACAAACTGGTGGACCAGGCTGCCCGGGCTAATGATGGCCCAGTTATCCACCTCCACCTCTCCTGCCAGTCCGGCGTAGCTCCCCAGGATTACCCTGTCTTTCAACACACAATCGTGGGCAATATGCACATAGGACATAACCAGGCAATCTTTTCCCACCACTGTGCGTTCATTGGCTTTGGTCCCTTTGTTAATGGTTACATACTCACGGATTATGGTATTGTCGCCAATCTCGGTGGTAGTAACCTCCCCTTTGAATTTCATATCCTGTGGATCACCTGAAATCACTGCCCCCGGAAATATTTGAACATTTTTCCCGATTCTGGCGCCATTCATAATTACCACATTGGGTCCGATCCAGGTTCCCAGACCGATCTCCACATCCTCATATATGGTGGCAAAAGCTTCTACTTTTACATCTTTGGCGATTTTCGCCCCCGGATGAATGTTTGCCTGCTTGCTAATCATTGCTTTTGTTTTTTACGATCTGTGCCATCAGTTCACCCTCCATTGCCAGTTTGTTGCCAACAAAGATTTCAGCAAATACCAGTGCAATGCCACGTCTGACCGGCTCCAGCAAGTCTACTTTGATGATTAGTGTATCGCCGGGAATCACTTTTCTTTTGAATTTCACCTTATCAATTTTCAGGAAATAGGTGGAGTAGTTTTCAGGATCGGGTACCGTTCCCAGTACCAGGATCCCACCCACCTGGGCTGCAGCTTCAATTTGCAGTACACCTGGCATAACAGGTTCTTCAGGGAAATGTCCAATAAAGAAGGGTTCATTGGTGGTGACGTTTTTGATGCCCACCACCGATTTTTCATCCAGGTGGATCACCTTGTCCACCATAAGGAAGGGGTAGCGGTGGGGAAGCTTTCTCTTTACCTCATTGATATCGATTAACGGTTCCAGGTTGGGATTATAGACCGGTACCTTTTTTTGCAGTGCCGCCTTTTTCATTACCTGTCGCAGGGCCCTGGCAAATTCATTGTTGCTCTGGTGTCCCGGCCGGGTAGCGATAATCCTGCCCTTGAACCACCTTCCCACCAGCGCCAGGTCGCCTATCAGATCCAGTAACTTGTGTCTGGCGGGTTCATTAGAGAACCGCAGTTCAACGTTGTTCAGGATCCCTTCGGGTTGGACGCTGATATGTGGTTTATTGAACAGGTCGGCCAGGCGGTCCAGCTCCTCCTGCTCCATCTTCCGGTCCACAATCACGATGGCATTGTCCACATCCCCGCCCTTGATCAGATTGTTCTTGATCAGATACTCCAGTTCGTGCAGGAACACAAAGGTGCGGCAGGGTGCAATCTCCTCCTTGAAGTTCTGAAACTCCTCCAGGGAGGCGTACTGGTGGCCCAGCACGTTGGAGTTGTAGTCGATCAGCACATTGATGCTCTGGATCTTGTCGGGGTAGGCGATGATATGGATACCGTGTTCATCATCATAATACTCAATCTTCTCCTTCAGGATAAAATATTTACGATCGGTCTGTTGGTCAACTGCACCGGTCTTTTCAATGGCTTCTGCAAACTCCCGTGCACTGCCATCCAGGATGGGTACTTCCGGACCATCCACCTCCACCAGCACATTGTCGATGCTCATACCCACAAAGGAGGCCAGTACATGTTCAATGGTGGAGATACGGGCACCGTTCTCTTCAAGTACAGTTCCACGTGATGTCTCCACCACATTTTCGGCCAGGGCATTGATAATGGGTTGCCCGGGCAGGTCGGTGCGCTTAAAGATATAACCGTGACTGTCCGGTGCTGGATGAAAGGTCATATTGACCTCCACACCGGTATGCAGGCCCTTGCCTTTAAAAGAGATGGGTGCTTTTAACGTTCTCTGTTTTTCCGCCATAAATCGGTTTCAAATATATAAAATAAAGACGAACCGGATTCTACCTTATTGTGTCAGCCCCTCAACTTTCCGTTCCAGTTCGTTGATTTGGTCGCGTATTTTGGGCAGGTTACGGAATAGAAGATAACTGCGCTGATAGGGTCCGAATTCAAATGCAGGAGACCCCTGAATCACAATCCCCTCCTCTTTGATGTCCTTGGTGATCCCCGATTGCGCGGCAATTTTAACCCCGCTGGCAATGTTGATGTGCCCGATCAGCCCCACCTGTCCACCGAACATACAGTTTTTACCCACTTTGGTAGAACCCGAAATACCACTCTGGGCAGCGATTACCGTATTCTCATCCACCTCCACATTGTGTCCGATCATAATCAGGTTATCCAGCTTCACCCCTTTGCGCAGGATGGTGGCACCAATGGTGGCGCGGTCCACTGTGGTGTTGGCACCCACCTCCACATGATCCTCGATGATCACTTTGCCCACCTGTGGAACCTTCTCGTAATTGTTCTCCTGGTTGGGAGCAAATCCAAATCCGTCCCCACCAATAATGGCCCCGGCATGAATCACGCAATGGGCCCCGATCTCACAGCCTTCATACACCTTGACACCGGGATGGAGAATAGTTCCCTCCCCGATCTTCACATTGTTGCCCACATAGACCTGCGGATAGAGTTGCACACCATCGCCTACGGTGGCATTCTCAGAGATAACTGTGAAATCGCCCACATAGAGCTCTTTTCCCAGTGATGCTGAATCTGAGATAGCGGCCATTTTGCTGATCCCGCTCTTCCTGGGCTTGCTCTGGTCGTAGAGCCTGAGGAGCGCTGCAAAGGATTCATAAGCGTTTTTCACCCTGACCAGTGTGGCCCCGATACTCTTTTGCGGTTGAAAATCAGCATTTACAATCACAATTGAAGATTGGGTATCGTATATGTATTTTTCATATTTAGGATTGGCAAGGAAGGAGAGCGTTCCTGGCTTTCCCTCCTCTATTTTCGAAATGTCGCTTACTGAGGCATCGGGGTCGCCCTCTACCGACCCTTGCAGGAATTCAGCAATAACAGCTGCAGTGAAATTCATTCAGGTTGATTTTATATACGGTTAAAACTACTGTTTTTCTATAATGAAACGGGGGTAACAGAGGAAATATTTGCGTACAGTTTTTGAGAGTACCGAGATATTCAGAATATCTGATGCCTCCGCAATATCGCGGCTGTTTCCACTCTTATCCATGATGGTGATCCGGTCGTCCATGTCACTGTATGCATAGTTGCTGATACTGTCCGATACCACCAGGTATTCAGCTTCTTCGGCGGTAATGGAGAGCCTTTCAGCTACACTGCTCCTGATCTCCGTAACACGAGCGGCCCGGAATGACTGGTTATCCAACTCCACTGAAAACAGTTTCCGGTTGACCAGTCCGTCCGCTAACATAGACAACACCCGGTCCGAATTGTTGCACCACACTTTGGCTGAGGCAAGGATATCATCGTCGTCCAGCAGGGCAAACTGTTCAAGGGAGACCTGGTGATGTTCCTGAAGGAAGTAGGTCAGAGCAGGGGTGGCAAAAAGCTCCTTCCCACCGGATGTAAGAGCCTGTGCTCTTTTCAACATCATCACCAGTAGTTGCTCGGAGGCCACTACGGTGCGGTGAAGATAGACCTGCCAGTACATCAGTCTTCTGGCAATTAGAAATTTTTCGATGGAGTAGATTCCTTTTTCTTCAACCACCAGCTGGTCGTTCAGCACGTTCAGCATCTTGATGATCCGGTCCGATCCGATCACCCCCTCGGTGACTCCGGTGAAAAAACTGTCGCGCTTCAGGTAGTCGAGGCGGTCCATGTCGAGCTGACTGGAAACCAGTTGGTGCAGGAATTTTTTGTGATACCTGTTCCTGAAGATAGCAATGGCCATGGATAGTTCACCCCGGAACTCACTATTGAGTTGCTCCATAAACATCAGGCTGATCTCCTCATGGGAGGTGCTCTTGATCAGGCTACGTTCCAGGGAGTGAGAGAAAGGTCCGTGCCCGATATCATGCAGCAGGATGGCTATGGTTACTGCCCTGGCCTCCTCATCGGTAATGGCATGACCCTTGGATCTGATCACCTCAATGGCCAGTCCCATCAGGTGCATGGCTCCCACGGCATGCTGGAAACGGGTGTGGTTGGCACCTGGATAGACAAAATGGGTGAGCCCCAGCTGCCTGATTCTTCGCAGACGCTGGAAAAGGGGGTGTTCAATCAGGTCAAAGACCGTATCGTATGGAATTTTAATAAATCCATAGACAGGATCATTGATGATTTTCAGTTTATTAGTGGAAGAATTGTTCCCCAT
>JAGLTY010000231.1 GCA_023135025.1 Bacteroidales bacterium
ATCTCATTGGTTCCTTCAAAGATCCTGTTGATCCTGGAGTCGCGATACCCCTTGTCGATCATCATCTCAGCTGAGTAACCCATACCTCCATGGATCTGTACACCTTCATCCACCACATAGTCGAGCGTCTCAGAGCCAAACACCTTCATGGCAGCAGCCTCAACAGCAAAATGGTTAAAAGCCTCCATGGTATTGCGGCCCTTGTCGTCGCCTTTGGCCACGTAATAGTCAATGGCATCATCCAGTGTCTGGCTGGCCCGGTATACCGAACACTCTGTAGCAAAGGTCCGGATCACCTGCTCTGCCAGCTTGTATTTGATGGCTCCAAACTGGGAGATCAGGCTGTTGAACTGTTTCCTTTCGTTGGCATAACCCACCGACTGGTCGATGGCCATCTTGGCCGATCCAATCACATTGGCGCCCAACTTAATTCGTCCCATATGCAGGATGTTCAGGGCAATCCGAAATCCCTCTCCACGCTTGCCCAGCATGTTTTCCACCGGAACCTTTGCATCGTTAAAAAAGATCTGCCGGGTGGATGATCCCTTGATCCCCATCTTCTTCTCTTCAGGGTTGAAAGTGATCCCTTCAAAATCACGCTCAAGGATAAAGGCACTCAGCACCCGGTCGTTGTCAATCTTGGCAAAGACGGTAAATACATCGGCAAACCCGGCATTGGTGATCCACATTTTGGCACCATTCAAAATATAGTGCTTCCCATCCTCAGAAAGAACCGCTTTGGTGGTTCCGGAATTGGCATCGGATCCAGCTCCGGGCTCGGTCAGACAATAAGCACCGACCTTTTCACCGGTAGCCAGTTTGGGAATATACCTGGCACGCTGCTCTTCGTTTCCATAATAGAGAATCGGCAGGGTACCGATCCCGGTATGACAGGAGTAGGCTACGGCGTAGGAGTATCCCGAGCCCATTATTTCACTGGTATACATGGTGGTGATAAAGTTCTGACCAAACCCTTCATACTCCTCGGGAATGGCGATCCCCAGCAGTCCAAGTTCGCCCGACTTCTCAATCAGGCTCCTCATAAGGCCCTCCTCCTGGGCGTCGATGCGGTCAGCCACGGGAAATACTTCACTGTTCAGAAAATCTTTACAGGTATCACCAATCATACGCTGCTCTTCATTAAGCTCTTCGGGAATAAATACATCGGCCGTACTGGTCTCTTTGACCAGAAATTCACCGCCGGTTATCAGTTTCTTCTCTTCCATTATTCTATTAATTTAGTTCTTTCAACTTTACAAAATTTCGACTACAATCCGAGGTCCCTGGCAACCAGCTCTGCAATATCGTAGTTACTGATCTCCTCCTCTTTGTTCTTATACTTGAGTCCGTCGGTCATCATCACCATGCAATAGGGACATGCTGTGGCAATGATATCGGCGCCGGTCTCCAGTGCATCCTCGGTCCGTTCAATAAAGACCTCCTTCTCCCCTTTCTCTGCCTCCTTGAACATCTGTCCGCCGCCCGCACCACAACAGAGTGCAAAACTCTTGTGTCGCTTCATCTCCACGGTGGAACCAAGTGCTTCCAGCACCTCTCTGGGGGCTTTATATTCACCATTGGCACGTCCCAAATAGCAGGGATCATGGAAGGTAATCTTTTTCCCGGAGAGTGAACCACCGTTCATGGAGAGCTTTCCATCCGATATACGATCGCGCAGAAACTGCGTATGGTGAATCACCTCGTAGTTCCCACCCTGGTCGGGATACTCATTCATAAGGGTATTGTATGCGTGCGGATCGCAGGTGATGATCTTTTTCACCTCATATCCATCAAGTATTTCGATGTTCATCATGGCCTGCATCTGGAACAACATTTCGTTCCCTGCCCGGCGGGCCACATCTCCGCTGGAGGACTCCTCCACGCCCAATACACCATAGGAGATCCCCAGGTGGTTCAGCACCTTTGCAAATGCCACACTCACCTGCTTGTAACGGTCATCAAATGCTCCGGCGCTCCCCACCCATAGCAGGTACTCCGGCTTCTCTCCTTTGGCCAGCAGATCGGCCATCAGAGGCACCTCTACCTTTCCATCGGTCCACAACATACGGTCCTCCTGGGAGAACTGCCAGGGGGCTCCATTATTCTCTATGTTGGAGAAGATGGCATTCAGTTCGCCCGGTGCTGCAGACTCCTCCATCACCAGGTAGCGTCGCATTCCCAAAATCAGAGCGGGTTGATTAATATTGATGGGACACTCCTGTGCACATGCATTACAGAGGGTACATGCCCAAAGCTCCTCTTCGGAAATATAGTCCCTCAGCAACGAACGGTTGTCCGAATAGTCGTTTCCATTCTTTATTAAGCCAGGGCCCTTCTCCTTCATTCTGGCCCGTACATCCATCACCACCTTGCGTGGCGAAAGTTTCTTTCCGGTTATATTGGCCGGACAGACAGAGGTACAGCGGCCACATTCGGTACAGGCCAGCGAATCGAAGTAGTTTTTCCAGGTCACATCCTCCACATCCATGATACCGAACCGTTCAGGAACCTCCTCCTCTGCTTCAGCACCTTCGGGGGGCGAAGCAAAAGCCTGGTCGGGATCCATCATGATCTTCACCTCTTTGGTAATGCTCTCCATGGTATCCAGTTTTCCAAGGGGTTCCAGCCTGCTCAGGAAGACATTGGGAACAGACATAAATACATGGAAATGCTTGGAGTAGGGAAGGTAATTGGCAAACAGAAAGATCAATCCTATATGGAGCCACCAGTTGAAGTGGTACCACAGTTCGTTGTGTTCACCGGCATCGATCCACGATGCCAGCATGCTGCTCACCGGGTAGAGACCCACCACCTCATGACCAGCGTGTGTGGCTTCCTGTATATAAAAGGTATTCATGCCCAGCAGGGAGAGCATTAAAAACAGTATCATGCTGAGCGCCACATTGGCATCCAGGTGGGAGATGTGCTTCATTTCGATCCCCGAGAAGCGCTTCACATGCAGGAAAACACGTCTGAAGAGGAATACCAGGATGGCCACAGCGATGATCAGTGCAAAGATATCGCCCGATGCTATGATAAAATTGTAGAGCCCGCCCAGAAAGGCAAGCACCCGCTCGGTCCCGAACAGTCCGTCGATGATCATCTCGATGCTCCCGATCAGGATTACCAAAAAACCCCAGAATACCAGGGCATGTAACAGTCCCATCACCGGTCTGCGGAAAATCTTGGTCTGACCGATGGCCACCTCCATCATCACCCCGAACCGGCGCCCAAGCTGTTTGACGGGAAAGCCTTTGCGGGTATGCTTAAAGAAACCAATATACCTGTGTGTAGTATAGCCAAAGAGCAGTAAGGTGACCAACAGTACAACCAGGAAAATAATCTGTCTGTCCATAAGAAGGGTATAAATAATCTACTGGGCTTTGGCAGCCTTTATCTCGCTGATCAGTTCAGGCAGCACCTTGAGGGCATCCCCAACAATTCCGTAATCGGCCGATTCAAAAATGGGTGCATCCTTGTCGGTATTCACAGCTACAATGCACTTGGAGGAGTTGACTCCTGCCAGGTGCTGAATAGCGCCGGAGATACCAAAGGCCATGTAGAGGTTGGGGGCAATGATTTTCCCGGTCTGTCCGGTATGCTCCTCGTGGGGCCTCCAACCCTCGTCAGATACAGGCCTTGAACAAGCTGTAGCACCTTTTAATACGGTGGCAAGCTCTTCAATGGGGGCCCAGTTATCGCCAGATTTCATTCCCCGGCCTCCTGAGATCACAACATCAGCATCGGTAAGCAACAGTTTTCCCTCCTGCTTCTGTACATCCTTGATGGTGGTGCCGGCAGCAGCAACATCTACTCCCGAATCAAATGATTCCACTGTGGCGGATCCTCCAGTCTCATTGATCTCAAAGGAGTTCTGCGAAAGGGTAAGAATGGCCTGTTCTGTAAGGATCTCCACCTTTCCAAAAGCTTTCCCGCTAAACACCTTTTTGCTTACCACCAGGGGTCCAACCGACTCCGGAACAGCGGTCACACCCGAAGCCAGTCCTGCCTTTCGCCTGACAGAAAGACGGGGGGCAAGGGCCTTACCACTGTTGTTGTTGGCCATCACCAGTACCTTGGCGCCAACCTTCTCCATGGCAGCGGCTATGATCGCAGTATAAACCTGGTTATCGAGTCCGGACGGGGTTCCATCCGCACTCAATACCAGGGAGGCTCCATAGGTGCCCAGGGTTGACAGTTCATCCTGGTCCACA
>JAGLTY010000232.1 GCA_023135025.1 Bacteroidales bacterium
TGAAGGCAGGAACACTGCGATATCGGGCTTCTGCACATTTCTTACCCGTACAATATCGGAGGTATCCCATATGGTTACTTCACCGGTCTCCCTGTAGTTGGGTGGATCCGCTTTCCAGAGAGGTAAAATCTGGTTCTGTGCCAAAACAGGAGTAATAATGGAGGTAATAAATAGAAAGATCAATAGCTTTTTCATGCTGGGGTTATTTTGTGTTATAAAGGATTCTGAATAATAAAGATAAAGTGTTTACCCGGGCTTTGAAGTATAAATGTGCCACCTTCGTTTGTAACTTTCACTTTACTCCATTGACCGGTCAGTATCTCCAGCTGTTCAACTTCCAATCCGGATCCGGCAGTACCTACATCCAGTTCAACCTCTCCTGCATCGGGGAAGTATACCAGGTAATCTTTCCCCGGCACCGACCTGCAATAAGCTTCATTCTCCTCCCGCTGAGAAAGAAGATCATTATGGGGCCCGGCATGAAAGAAATCGATACGGTCCGTTGCCATACGAATGCCATGGATCACCAACTGGGCTGTATCGCCCAATCCAAGTCCTGATGTGGGCCGGTGAAACCTCACAGCAGCCGATCCAAAAAGTGTACTTCTGATAAAACTCTGGATTCCATTATGGGTCCCCCCCCCATGCCTTCCCAGGTCATTTCCGTAGGTTTTTATATTATTCACAGGTCTCAGGTTTCCTGCTTTTCTTAGCTTTTCGATCTGACGCAATCCGTTATCCCACTGATTTTGTCCACGCTGATGGTTGTTCTGCGAAATCTCCACAAAAGAGTAAGTCTCAGGGTGGTCAAAACTCTCCCTGTGTGAAATATGATCCAGATCCCAGGGATCCCACATCTCGGTTACATGAACCGTTTCCCCCTGTTCTGCTGCCTTTTTCCGGATATATTCCGACCAGAATCTCCCCCATTCAGAAGTAACCGATGTCTCATTATCAATACAGTAAAGCACATGGTCAAATGCTAAGGAATAGGAGAGCAGTTTATCCACAAAAGCTTGCTGGTACTGCAGCAGGGGCATGTTGTTTTGATGTACAGGAACGGACCAGAAAAAAGGATTGTCGCAATGGGTGGGATGGGTATTCACCTCCAACGGTAGTTTTGTTCGCTCCGCTGTATAATTGATATTGTTCTGCGGATTGAACGGATTGTTATCCCAGTTTTCGCGGTAAAAATCAAAGGTGGCCCACACCTCCACCTGAACAATGATCTCCCTGGCTGAAGTGAGTTCCAACAGCTCACTGAAACGTCTCCAGTATTCAGGGTTCCATCTGTTCAGATCATATTCTTCTGTTTCCGGGTCCAGGTAAAAAGCCCACACATCACCACTGTCCCGGCTCGACATGGTATTGCGTACATAGTTTCCACCAACCGAAACCAGCAGATCCAGCTGTTCTTCCAGTCCCGGTAGCAGGAAAAGGTTGTCCTCATCTGATCCACCCAGTAACAACATTGGTTCGCCCTGATATTCCCAGTATTGAGGAAACTCCTGGCTTACCTGCAAACCAGTAAGCTCCAGGGCAGATCTATCGGTGGAACAGGCTAAACACCCAAAGAGGGCAGCAAGAAATAACAGTTTTTTCATCTCAGTATAGTTGGTATATATTCCATTATAAAATTAACCACAAATTCTAATATTGAGTTACCAATTTCCAGGTAAATGCGCTGTGGATTTGTATTGGGATCAGGAAACAGCAACCCGGACTTTGTCCCGGTAGAAAACTACCTGGCCATAATCCGGGCTGCCGTTGATTTCAGGGCTTAGGCATTCACTGTTCCCTTGCTTCTCCTGCGATACCTGAGAAAAAGAAGCACAGCAAAAATGAGTAACTGCCCGACTCCCACGAGCAGGAACAATTCTGCCCAGGGGCGCTTATCGGGACCAAAGGGGAATAGATAGGCTCCGATAAAAATGGAAACTACTCCAATGACCAGGAAACTCCAGAATTTAACTTTTGCGTAAATATTCATAATGAAGATATTTGGTTTAACACCTGCTATCTGGTCCTGCACCGATACAGGATGCGGCCAATCCTGCGGCCAATTCCATCGGTGCGATGATTGCGGTTAATTTGCATACCCAACTGCCCGCACAAGCATCAACCGTGCAATTCATGCAATCTGACCAGCTACTCTCCTTCCTGCAACAAATGGCTGCTGCACCTTTAGTGGTCACTGCCTGGCTTTCTTCCTTTAAAGTTAAGGAATAAACAGCTCTGTTGAAACTTTTTACCTTCTCATTTTCAAAAACCTTCAACTCTCCCATGCGGTTCTGGCCATCCAGTTTCAGGGAAAAGTAATTGCGGTCGTCCATGGTTTTCAAGGCAAAATACATTTTGTCTCCCTCTGCCGGCCGATAGTGGGCCATGCTGACCTGATAGAGTCCTTTGGATTCATACAGGATTAGTGTTTGCTCAGGATCAAGGGTGGGGATGGAATACATGATCACCCCGGTGTGATTGAAGAAGAATTTCTGAGCTTCTTCGATCATCAGGATTTCTTCTTCTACCCCATTTGCCAGGGCCGCACGGACAATTTGTTCCCGTTCCTGGTTGGCTCCCAGCAATTCGATCCGGTAGATATGGTTGTCATAGAAGTAAGGGCTAACCTGCTCCATGAGGGACGCATCCTCATATACCAGGGAATTGGCACTCTCTTTCTTGGAATTTTGACTCTCTTCATCCTTATTACATTCAGCGAAGAAAAAAAGGATCATACCTGCCAGGGGCAGGAGAACTAAGCATTTTCTTTTCATTTTCATTACAAGCGATTTTTGGTTAGACGAAATTTGACAGGCCTGAATGCACATATATGTGTCAAGTGCCCTGTAAATCGCCTCAAGGCTTGCAAAAAGTTGAAAAGGAGGGTATGAGGAACCTATTTGAAATAGTCAGCAGCCCTGCTGCGCCTCATCTCTGCACTTAGGGCATCGATGGTTTCCGCATGTAAAGGATCTTCTGAAATATTCAGGTTCTCGTCAGGATCCACTTTGTGATCGTATAGCATCCTGGCATAGGAGCTATCGCTGTCGGTGATCCACTCCGTATAGAACCATTTCTCACTGATGGTTGTTATTCCGGCATACCACTGACAAATGGCCACACCGTCGCTTTTGGCCTCCGGATCAAAAAGAAGATTGCGGAAACTGGTTCCCTCGAGATGCTCCGGAAGCTCTAGTCCGGCCAGTTCACACAGGGATGGATAGATATCCACATACTCCACAATCTCCTGGGATGATTGTACCTGTTTGGTACCCGGCAGCCTGACGATCAAAGGAGTGTGGAGCGAAGTTTCGTAGTTGCAGTGCTTGCACCACAATCCGTGTTCCCTCAGGTTCCATCCATGGTCACCCCAGAGTATCACAATGGTGTTCCTGTCCAGTTCGAGCCGTTTCAGCTCATCCAGGATCTTCCCTATCTGTGTATCGGTATAGCTGACGCAGGCATAATAGCCATGTATCAGTTCGCGTGCAAAGTCATCCGTGACCGGTCCATCCGGTGGGACACCTGCATAGGCCCTCAACTCCCCGAAGTTATGGAGCGACTCCAGGGGGGCGTTTTCGGGAGGATGGTTGTTATCGGGAAGGATCACCTTCCCATCGTAGATCTGCCAGTACTTCTCAGGGGCATTAAAGGGAAGGTGGGGTTTGAAAAAACCTGCAGCCAGGAAGAAGGGTTTCTCCTGCTCCTTCAGTTTCTGCAGATCACGTATGGTCTTTTCAGCTGTTTTTCCATCCTTATAGGTTGAGTCAGGAACTTCGGCCCGTTCAAAAGGTGGCCCTCTGAATCTGTCAGCTGTATCCTGGAAAATATTCTCCAGGATGGCATAGTCTCTCCAGGAGGTGCTGTTGGAGGCGGGATGCCAGATCTCATTCCAGCTCTCAATGGCATCATCTCCATGGTGAAAGATCTTGCCATTGCTGATGGTATGGTATCCGTTGTTTCTGAAATGCCCGGGAAGGGTGGTGATTCCCGGAGCATCTTCATCGGCCCGGGTCAAATAGCTCAGGAAACGGTTTCGTGCAGGACGCAGTCCGGTCATCAAACTGGCCCTGGAAGCTCCGCATACAGGAATATTGCAATAGGACCGGTCGAACCTGGTCCCTTCAGCTGCCAGTCTGTCTATATTGGGGGAGCTTATCAGCTCTTTGCCATAACAAC
>JAGLTY010000233.1 GCA_023135025.1 Bacteroidales bacterium
TACGTACTGTATCTTCAATAAGTGATTCACGGGTGGCATCCAGAAATGCTACAAACTCCTTAAGACCCTCCTCCGAATAGAACTCATCGTGACGGTATCCATTTTCACCATTGCCATTGCCATTCTCGTTTCCATTCTCCTCCTTCTCCCGCATATCAATGATGTTGAGATAGATTCCCTTATTCAGGAATGCCAACTCCCTCAAGCGGGATGCAATGATCTCATACTTGAATTCGGTTACCGTGAATATGGTTTCATCAGGCTTGAAAGTGACAATGGTCCCCGTCTTATCGGTTGTTCCCACTTTTGTAACAGGACCGTCCGGAATCCCCTTCTGGTAGGTTTGAACATGAATCTCCCCATCTCTGTGCACCTCTGCTTTCAGGGTTCCGGAGAGTGCATTCACACAGGATACCCCCACACCATGCAATCCACCCGATACCTTGTAAGAATCCTTGTCAAATTTACCACCAGCATGGAGCACAGTCATAACCACTTCCAATGCCGATCTGCCTTCCTTCTCATGCATATCGATGGGAATACCACGGCCATCATCCACCACGGTAATAGAGTTATCTTCGTTGATTGTTAGATCAATTGTGCTGCAGTGACCTACCAGCGCTTCATCGATAGAGTTATCTATCACTTCATATACCAGGTGGTGCAAACCCTTTTCACTTACATCCCCAATAAACATGGCAGGACGTTTCCGTACCGCTTCCAATCCTTCCAGGACCTGTATACTATCCGCTGAATAATCCTTTGTGTTTAACTCTTCACTCATTATCTCTCTGCTTTATGTTCGCAAATGATGGTTCGTTTACCATCATTTAAATTCCCGTTAATTTAATGTGATTATGTCCCCTTCGATAAACCTCTGACCGGTTTCCGTCCCTTCTAATTTTCCAATCCGGAAAACTGTTTCTAAATACTTGATATTCAATCGTTTAAAAACCAACTCAAATCGTCTCAATTATTGCTGTAAAAATAGCAAAAAATATCAAATTTACAATCCTGGAAAGCGTTGAAAACCAGTGAAGTTATTAACAGAAAATCGTTGGAATTCCCCGGTCAGTTTTTGGTACCGAAATCAAGTTTATGATTTACCTCTCTGACCACCCTGTTTGCCAGCTGTTTTTCGTTCCGCTCCAGGAATGAACTGACCGCCTCCCGATCCCTTTTGGAGAGTTCCCTCAGCGCCCAGGAGAGGGCTTTCTGAATCATATCATGGTGGTCATCCACCACCCTTTCACAAACGGCAATGGTCCGGGGCGTATCGCCTCTGCCCCCACGCGACCTGAGGTTCAGTGCCACTGTGGAAACTACAGCCACCCTGCGATCCCAGAAGTTATCCGATTCCAGCAGGGCATCAATATGGCTATCCTGCACCACTCCTCTTCCCCAAAGGACCCCGAAAATACTCACCGTATAGTGGTCCACCGAAGCCCAGTTATCCAGGTTCTGACCCAGATCTGACAGCTCCCTGTACTCCAGGGCATCCAGCAGTTTCCGGTCTCTTCCGATCATTTCAAATGCCAGCACCTGGCACTCAAATACACCGGTGTTCACCAGGGACTTACACAACCTGATCCACTCTCCCGGACTCCCTGGTCCATGCTTTTTCCTGATCTCCTTCATCACCGCCTTGATATCCGGATTGGTGACCCCCATCACACGCTGCCCGGTGGGGAAATAGGTTTTTGATTTCTCCCGCCTTTCAGCACTTCCAAGATCTGAAAATGCATCCAATATTTCTTTGACTACTAATTCCGTCTCCATGATTATCAAATTACAGATCCTCCTGAAAAAAAATTCCCAGTCCATCCACAAAAGTGCCAAGACTCGGCATCTTATGAGCCAGAGCGTGGGTGAAATAGTTGAAGTCAAGTTTCCGGACCACCGCATTGAGCCTGTCCCGTTTCTTGGTATAATCATGTCCCACAAGCTGGTATGCAGCTTTCATATCAGCTGAGGGACGCTCCCGCTCCTCCATATTTTCTGTTCGCGGATTAAACCCGAGATGCTTTTCAATATATTGAGGAGTCAGTTTCCCTGAGACCTTTTCCAGGTGCCTGTACTCTCCCAGGAACCAGGCCTCTGTCTCCATCACCGCCAGGTATATCTGGGTAGCTGCTCTCTTCTGGGGCAATCGATAATTCAGCCCCCTCAGCAGCTTTGGCACCTCATCTCGCTGGAAATTGGGATATACATCCCTCAGCCCCATGATCATTGTATATCCGCTGGAAACCAGTTTATCCCGGTGCGCCATCAGGTACCCTTTTACATTGGTTTCACCACCGCAATCATATACCATGATATAGTAGTCGGTTTGCCTCTCCACATGGGCAGCACGCATCACCGTGAAGGACATACGCACATTGTGTCCCCCGGTAATCTTAATGGTTTGAATAGCGATCCTGTTCTGGTCCAGTACGGCCTGAAGTAACTGTCTGACCAGGATCTGTTCTGTAAGACCCTCCACAAATATGGCCAGTTTCCTCATTCTCCCTGCTCCTCTTCCTGCTCTTTGTCACTGAAACCGGATCTGAAAAATTCACTGGCATAGAAATCAAAATTGTTCAGGCCGGTAAACTTGAACTCCTCAAAGATCTCCTTTGAATTTTCGTAGTTATAGAGACTGATCTTATGCCCTTCCCGCATGAGAACAGCCCAGTTTTCAATGTCTACTGCATTCATTATAAATGAATCGTTGGTAGACATGATCAGCTGGATCCCCGAATCGGCAGCCCTGGAAATCAACACTTGCACCAGCTGCTTGGCCCTGGAAAAATCGAGTCCCTCCCCGATGTCATCAATAATAACAAGTCCTTTATGTCCACAAAGGATATAGTAGTTGATTTGAAGCAGTACCGAGAAGGCCCTGAACATACCCTGCGACATATCGCGCTGGGTAACCTCCTTCTCCAGTCCGGTCTCTGTAGTATAAACGGCATAGCGGTCCTGACTGGCAGTGCTAAATCGTTCTGAAAAATGGATGATCCCAAAATCCTCCAGTACATAGCCAATCTGTTGCATATCATCCAGCACCAGCTTCCTGAATTCCGGGTACTCCTCTTCTGCTACGGTAATAACCGGCACCAGCGAATTGGTGGTTACACTCCAATCCATCTCCCTCGATTCAAAAGAGGACTTCAATGCATAGCGGCTCTTCCCCAGGTCTCCGCTAAAATCAAACCTGCGCAGGCTGATGGCCCAGCCGAATATAATCTCTAAAAAAGGGTGCTGAAGACGGTCCCGCTTGGCATAACATGCCAGCTGGTCGTGCGGAATCTCAAATTCCAGAAATATGGCTCCGGGAGTCGATTCATACTTGATTTTGCCACTCCCTTCCGTGCCGCGCTCAAGAACCAATTCATCCCCCACATAGAGCCGCTCCATCTCTATGGTCTCCTGGTTATACTCCAGCTCATACTTCATAAAATGATCGCTGTTCCGGAAGAGAAGTTTATAAACGACAGGTCCAGTTGCAGAGGTGCCTCTTCCCCTGAGCATGTCCACCAGGTCGGATAGTGCATTCAGGGTGCGGGTCTTTCCACTGGAGTTTTTCCCCACCATCAGGTTGATCTCACCAAGACTTACATTATCGATGAGCCATTCGATCTTCTGACCGGCATTTTCACGAAAGGAAAATTTGCGTAAGTACATGGTAGAATGTTTTTAAGTATTATAATGCATATTTGAATCCAAGCATCACCCTGAACCTGTAAGAGGGGTATTGGTTGTATAAATAGTAAGACTGGGCAGTCATGTTGTTGAAACGGACCCAGAATGTGAGCAATTTGCTATAGCGGTACTCCATACCCAAATTGAGATCAAAGGTCAGCGGAATGGTCCCCTCCAGGGCAGGATTGTAATTTTCATAGTACCTGGAACCGATGGTATATACGCCTGCATTAAGGATGATTTTGTCTCCCATGTTATAGCGTGCCTGGAGGGAGATATCAAACTTGGGTTTGTTCCAGGGATGCTCTTCTCTGACCATGGTAATGTAGCTGTAGTAGTTCCCCTTCAGAAAGACCTTCCACGATTCACTGGGCCGCAGGGTAAGCTCCCCGTGCAGCTGGCCCAGGGTCACATCGTCGTATACTACCGTGAACTGGTTCATCAGTGGATCGCTGTTGT
>JAGLTY010000234.1 GCA_023135025.1 Bacteroidales bacterium
GTAGTAGACAAATCCAAATTTCGCGAGCCCCATAAGCAGGTGACGGACCTGGTATGCAGCATATCCAACATAGTTGGCATAATTTGGTAATGCAAATGTATTTCCACCAAGCATCCTTGAATAGGTATAGAGCTGAGCCAATGGATGTTCATAATCCATACCCTGCAAATCCGTATAAAAACCGTAGTCGAAAAAAGTATTTGATTCGAATGTCGCACGCCCAACCGAGGTTCCCTGAAGTGCCTGCAACTTCATAAAGGATTCTCCCCTGTTCCATGAAAGCTCATCGAAATTCATATCGATTCTATGATAACTGTTGGAGTATGGGCCCAGCGACTTAAAATTCTCCGTCTTATTGAGTCGCAACAGGTCCCTGGAAACATCAAATGAGAGCTCCAGGTCGGGATGATAAATAGAGTCCCTGCCAAAATAAATTGAGACTGAAGCATGCGGGGACCTGATAAATCTGGCATTCATGGAGACCCTGTCTGTTTTAACCTTTAGACGCAGGGTATCATTGGCAAAGATCTCCAGCACAGCTGGTTCCCCTCCCACTGATGATCCGACCAGGTTGGACCCCTCAATGGCAAGTCCGCCGATATAGTGAATGCCCGGTACAAAATGATCAATCCTGTAGGAATTCTTATAGGAGAGAAATTTCGGATAGACAATGGAAGAGAGATCCTTAATAAGTGTCACCTTGTCTTCCAGCTTTCCCAGAGCAGTTCCTTCAAACAGGGCCGGGTAGTATAGCTTCACAGAATCGGCCGTATATCCGGGTGTTTTCAGATTGATCTGGAAATTACCCAAAACGGCATTCATCTTATTGTCGGGCATACCTGCCCGCTCCCAGGTCACCATGCCATGGGTGCCGTACCAGCGCAGTTCAAGCGGATCAATATATCCGGTGGCATTCATTATCTGAATAAAATCCCTTCCGGAATAGCAGGCAACAGTTACATTGTCGAAACGTACCGTCATTGTCTCTTCCGTATGAAACTGGAATGAAGGGGTTGCTACCTTCCACGAAATGGTTTTAGAGCTATAAAATATGTTTTCCTCCAGCAACGAGAGCGAGAGCGAGAGCCATTGATCAATGGCCCTGATCGATGCATCATCACGCTTCAGCAACAGCGTGATTCCCTCCAACCACTCATCATATCCATGAGAGGTCTTCTCCTCCGTAAAAAACTCCATCATGATCCGTTGATACTTGATAAAGTGGGGTCTGGGCCTGCATTTCCGGTTAAGCATCAAGTTCGACACCTCAATAATCTCCATTCTCTGGTCATAGGAAAGAGAGTCGTAAACATGCAAAAACCGTTGAAAATCGGGCAACTCGGAAGACTCAAGAAAGGTGCCTGTAAAGATGGTTAATTCTGAAACATAGAGCCCCGTATCTCTGGAAAATTCCCTGATGGACTGCGCGTATATCAGATTGACCAGCAGAAGCAAAATGATGGTAATGGCCGCTTTTCTCATGATTGCTGATCAGGATTCCGCTGGTTAACAAAAGTGAGGGAAATCCAGTTGGATTCCTCTCTTGTATTCATATGATCCAATCCACACCTGTATGCCTCATTCAAAACATATTGTACATCCTCTGCAAGAATACCGCTGATCAGAATCAGACCCTGGTCAAGCAGGTGCTGCATGTATACTGGCAGATCCCGAACCAGTGTATTCCGGGTAATGTTAGCAAGAATCATATCAAATTTCTCCCTATAGAGAACCCCCACATCACCAAGCCGTACATCCATTGCTGTTGCCCCGTTCCTGCTTACATTTTCAAGGGCATTTTCATATGCCCACTGGTCATTATCCACTCCCAGTACCCTTACTGCACCCAGTTTACAGGCGTAGATTCCCAGTACCCCGGTTCCGCATCCCATATCGAGAATCCTTTTCCCTTTAAGAATATGGTTTCCCATCTCCCTGATCATCAACTTCGTGGTATGATGATGGCCGGTCCCGAACGACATCTTTGGTTCGATCACTATTGTACAGGCAAGATCGTTCGAGGAATCATGAAAGGGTGCCCTGATAAGTACCCTTTCATCAATAACCACCGGGGCGAACTTCTTTTCCCACTCCTCGTTCCAGTTCTGATCCTCTGTTCTGTGGAACCGGTACTGGACCTTTATTTTGAAACCAGCCAGCTCATCGATAAGCTGGTTCAGCTCTTCAACAACGTAATGTGCCTCATCAATATAAGCCTGGATATCGTCGTCACCTTCAATAAATCCCTCGAATCCGATCTGCGCCATTTTCGCAAACAGGATCTCCTTTTCACTGCTGCTCCATGATCTGGCCGGTATTACAAATTCGAGGTATGCCATAGAGGCTATGTGAGCTAATATGAATTCACAATTGCCAGAAAGTCTTCAGCTTTTAGAGCTGCTCCCCCGATCAGTCCACCATCCACATCAGGATTTGCAAACAGTTCTGAGGCATTTGAGGGTTTACAGCTTCCCCCGTAGAGGATAGTCATATTCTCAGCCACCTTCTTATCGAACAGATCCACCAGCAGATCCCTGATGAATTTATGCATCTCCTGTGCCTGATCCGGGGTAGCAACTACACCAGTACCAATGGCCCAGACCGGTTCATAGGCAATGACTACTCTGCTTATATCCTCTTTTGTCAAATCTGCCAGACCTACGTTTAACTGTTCCCTGATTACATCAAAAAGCGCTCCCCCTTCACGCTCCTCAAGTACCTCTCCGCAGCAGAAAATTGGCTTCAGACCCTTTGACAGGGCAAGTTTTGTCTTCTTGTTCAACAGTTCATTGTCCTCTCCATAATAGCTACGCCTCTCCGAGTGTCCGATGATTACATACTCAACACCTGCAGAAACAAGCATATCGGGAGAAACCTCTCCGGTATATGCCCCGGACTCCTCTGAAGCACAATTCTGTGCACTCAGCTTCACACTATCAATCAAATCATTCACCCTGCTGAGATGGGTATATGGTGGGGCGATAATAACCAGTGCATCACTACGCTTCTCCTTTTCCAGTTTTTCAACTGCTTTCGCAAGTTCCATCCCATCTTTCAGAAGGGTATTCATTTTCCAGTTTCCGGCAACAATTTTCTTTCTCATTTCAATTTTATCGTTAATGATTCTTATTTAAAAATAGTAAATATTCGCAAAGCCCCGGTGAGTTTCAGGTTTTTATACTTTCACCGGGGAAATATAGCCTGAAAGTAAAAACAGCATAAGCAGTGCCAGGATAAACGCCAGGGTTACCCCCTCTTCGCACTTTGCTGCTCCCTCTTTCAAAAGTAGCTCCGGTATTAAACGATCGAATTCAACCACATCAAAAGAGATCTCATCGAGTACTCCGGCATCCATCAGCAGTTGAGCCTCCTCATCCAGAGGGGCCGAAGCGTTTCCAATCAGTTCTGACCATTGGGGGTCCAGCTGTTCCAGACACGGGAAATCCCTGTAACCCCATTTTCCCAGGATAACACCATTTTTTACCAGTATAAACCCGGGATTGGAACGTACAATGGTCTTTAGCATGATCTCATCCCCTGCCAGAAAACGGTACCCCAGGCCCAGCTTAGTAGATATCGATTCCACCTCCGCCGATGTTGTGGCTGTTACTGCATAAAAGGAGAAGTCATTGGCAAATGACTCAAGCTGAGACCACTCTCCTGCATTGACCAGCGCCTCCTCCTCCGCACCTGTAAGGTCATAACTAACCATAATCAGACTGTATTCCCTGTCGGAAAGGATCTCATTTACATTGTCGCTTCCATATGCATCCATGATGGCAAAATCGTGAATAGGGGGTTCATAACCCCTTTTCACCAGCTTCGATTCACTGTTTACAAACTCCCATTGAACGGTATCTTTCGGATAATCCTCTATGGTAAATAAGGTCGTTTTTCCTGTCTCCCTGTTCTGATAGATCAGTGTGGTCCTGTATTCATCCACCGGCACTCCATCTGGAGTCTCCATCTCCTCACTGATTACCGTACCCACATCATAGGGTCTGAAATCGATCAGCGGCAGGTGCCTGTAGTTCCAGACAGAAAAAAGTGATGTCATAACAAACAGGCTCCCCACCACCATCCACTCCCTTACAACCGGACCTGCAACGGTTTCGCTGTTCCTGGAGAAATAGAGGATC
>JAGLTY010000235.1 GCA_023135025.1 Bacteroidales bacterium
TACTGGTTCAGATAGACCAGTACGGCCAGTCCGGTCATTACAAAGAGCAGGCCCACCACCCAGAAATCTTTCTGGTGCTTCTTGTAATGGAAGAAGGCTCCTGCCAGTCCCAGCAAAAGCGGTAACATATAGTATTTGTTGTGCCCCTTATTGTCTACAATGTAAGCCGGCATATTGTCCTGTGGCCCCAGCCTGGCCTGATCGATAAACTTGATTCCGCTGATCCAGTTTCCCTTGGTCAGCTCCCCGTGCCCCTGTATATCGTTCTGCCGTCCGGCAAAGTTCCACATGAAATAGCGGAGGTACATGTACCCCACCTGGTAGCGGAAGAAAAAGCGCATGTTCTGTCCAAAGGTGGGTGTTCCGATGGCCCTGCTACGGTCATAACTGTAACCGCCAAGCTGGTTCATCATCGGATTCCCCTCTGCATCGCGTCGCACATCGTAGAGCTCCGATTCGCGCATCCCGCCCCAGTAGATATATTCATTGGCATGCCGGTCCTGTGTACTCCACATCCTTGGGAAGACTCCTTTGGCGTCGCTATCATATTCATACTCCCGGTTCTTCGCCACCTGGTAGTATTTCTCCTCACCCTTGTAATAGCTGGGTTTTCCCTCCGAGATGCTGGTGGGCCTGTGGTTGAAAAATGCACCATATACCAGTGGGTTGTCGCCGTACTGCTCACGGTTCAGGTAGCTGAGCAGTGAAAATACGGTATCGGGATTGCTCTCATCCAATGGTGTATTTGCCGCTGAACGGATCACAATAATGGTATAGGAGGAGTAGCCGATAACTATGACAAAGAGACCGAGCAGAATGGTGTTCCAGAGGACCTTCCCCCGTTTGTGCGTTATATATATCCCGAAAATGAGTCCCCCGAACAAAAGCAGTGCATATACAATTACCCCCGAATTAAATGGCAGGCCCATGCCATTCACAAAAACCAGTTCAAACTTGCAGGCAATGGCAGTTAAACCCGGGAGAAGCATATAATTGATCACCCCCAGTATGCCCACCGAGACCACCAGCGCTGCAATCACTCCTTTCACGGTGGGAGTGTATTTTCTGAAATAGTAAACCATGATAATGGCGGGAATGGCAAGCAGGTTCAGCAGGTGTACTCCGATGGAGAGTCCCATCAAATAGGCAATCAGGATCAGCCACCGGTTGGCCCCGGGCTCATCAGCCACATTTTCCCACTTGAGGATGGCCCAGAATACAACGGCCGTAATGAGTGAAGAGGTAGAATAGACCTCGGCCTCCACAGCAGAAAACCAGAATGAATCTGAAAAGGTATAGGCCAGGGATCCAACCAGGGCAGCGCCGAAAATAGAGATCATGGCCACCGGACCGTTTTGCTCTTCTCTGTTATAAAATTTTCTCACCAGGTGGGTCAGCGTCCAGAAAAGGAACAGAATGGTAAATGCACTGGCCATGGCCGACAGCACATTCATGGTCAGAGCCACTTTGGTCACATCTCCCCCTGCAAACAGGGTGAAAAAGCGTCCAAGTAGCATAAAGAAAGGTGCTCCGGGAGGATGTCCCACCTCCATTTTATAGGCAGTGGCAATAAACTCTCCACAGTCCCAGAAGCTGGCTGTGGGTTCCATGGTAAGCAGGTAGACGATCAGTGAGACCAGGAATACGCCCCATCCGAGGATCAGATTATATCGACGGAAATTTTCCATTCATTCAGTATGTGAAGGTTAAAAAGTATGCAAATATATAATAATTATAGGTTTGAGTCCAGCTGAAAGGGCGTCGGAAGTAGTTAAAGATTCATAAGAAATCGCCACGGCATACTCTTCCAGGGTTCACCTGCATAATCAATACCGACCCTTGGACCTGCTGTATAATCAGGGGTCGATCCACTCTCTTCGATCCAGATACGGTCGGATAAAACCAGGTCCTCCCCGTAGAAGTTTCGGTCCACCCCCACCAGCCGGGTAAGCCGGCCCGGACCACTGGCCTCGCGAAGCCCCCTGAACAACACGGCCTGGGGAACACCCTCATGGCCGGTGACCACATTCATCATCCAGTACATTCCATATACCAGGTACATGTAGAGATATCCCCCCTCCCCAAACATCACTTCGTTTCGTGGAGTCCTGCCCTTGCTGGCATGGCATGCCAGATCCTCCCCTCCCCGGTAAGCTTCGGTTTCGGAGATCACATAGGTAGATTTCATTCCATCGGGACCAATCCTTACCAGGTGCTGCCCCAGAAGCCGGGGTGCAACCTCCAGCACATCCCGGCTGTAAAACTCCCTGCCGAACCGCTTACTCATCACCGTTAAGAGGTTTGCGGCGCATCCATGGGAAATCGGGACCAAAGAGGAAAAGGGAATAAAAAAAGGCAAAAAATTCGGCACCAAAGGCCCTCTCCAGGGTATCCATGCTGAACATGGAAAGCAGGATCAGGATCAGGAAACCCATGGCCAGGAAGGATTTTTGCCTCCGGGCCAGGAAGAGAGGCGCCACCAGGGCAAACAGGCAGATCAAGAGTCCGGGGATACCCAAAGAAATCAAAAAGGTAAGATACTGGTTATGGGCCAATCCCCTCCATCGGGCCTCCAGGGGAGAATCGACCGATTCATAGTAGCGGGCAAATTCCTTATGCATATCCCCGGGGCCCGTACCGTAGAGCAGCTTTCCCCTGGCAATGTTCCACCCGGCCTCCAGGAAGAGATAGCGCTGTACCACCGATTTATCATTGGGATCGTAGCCCAACCGGTAGCGGTGGATCTCCCAGATCAGCTCATAAACACGTGGGTAGAATTTGAAGCGATCCAGGTAAATGCAATTGGCCACGCCTTGCTCGATGGCCCTGATATCCTCTTCGCTGAGCTGCCTGAAACCGGCGGCATCTTTTCTCAGACCCTCTGACGTAAGGAAGCGGATAAGCGTGGTGCGGAGCGCATTTCCATTGCCGGTTTGCCCACCCATGAAAGGAATCTCACTCACCCGGCTCCACTCCCTTTCCAGTTCCTTATCGCATAGGTAGATCCAGGTATAGTGCCCGTTCTCCACATCACTGAGCCCCGTACGGTGCGTATAGGGATTCCCCTCCACGGTCAGCCGGTCCAGCTCCTCCACCTTCAATTCATCGAAGTTGTAAAAACGTTCCACGGCATAGCCCAGGTAGATCACCGAGAAAAGGGGAATCATGATCACCGGCACCAGGGCCATGAAGCGTATGACCCGGTCACGGATCTCCCATACCAGTCGAAGCAGGATAAAGAAGGTCAATATTAGGGTAATGATCACACCTGAAAGGGACTTCAGGATCAAAAGAAAGAAAACAAACCACAGCAGGCTGACCAGGTAATAGATGCGTTCAGCCCTGGAAACAGAAGTCCGGTCCACGAAAAGAAAGTAGCCCGCTATCAACAGGCTCAGCACGATCATCAGCGAGAACCGGATGTGGCTCATAAACAGAGAAAGCTCCCTGAAATCATTGACCTCACCGGGTAGCCACCCGGCCAGCTTCATCATGGAGCCCAGGGAGGATACAAGGACGCCCAGGGAAAAGAAAAGCAGAATGCGCTGTACCTGTCTCCTGCTGAGGGATCCTGAGGTGGCAAGCACCACGGGCATCAGGATCAGGGGAAGCTTGATCTTGAGGTTCAGAAGTCCGGAAGACAGATTCTCCGACCACAGCAATCCCACCAGGTGCAGCAGGAAAAAGAGCAGAAATACCTGCAGGGCCCGATTTGTCCTAGCCTGCTTCCACTTCTGAGCAAACCTCCCTTCCACCATCCAGTTGAGTGCCAGAAGGATCATAAACATGGATGTGGTAAAAATGGAAAGAGGCAGACTAATGGCAAGCAAAATCAGGGTATAAAAATATACCTGCTCATGAATCTGTTTTCGGGTTAGTTGCATATTTGAACAGCAGTACTGTAATAATAATAACTAAAATAGGCGTTATCTATTGCATTGAAGAGGCGATTTTATGACCTTTGTCAACTACGCTGTAACAGGGTAGTATATGCCTGATTATCAGCGCCCCCGGTTTTCAACAAATTTATTGTTGATATCTTCTTGTTTTAACGAAATTAATTGTATTTTTGCGATCCATAAATTCAGGCACAAAACAGATAAAAGTGAATACATTAAGTTACAAAACAGTTT
>JAGLTY010000236.1 GCA_023135025.1 Bacteroidales bacterium
AATCACTAAAAGATCAAAGTTCATTCTGGTTGGGTTTAAATTATCTCACGAAATTACGAGATTATAACAACCAAAACGAATTACGGTTTACACGAATCAAAAAAAATGCCGCTATTTTTAAAATTACTTCAGGAAAAGATCCATAAAAGTTGGGACACAGCGTGAAGCCAGGTTATTGGGCGAGTTTTGCATGAAGGCGATACCCACATCCTCGGAGGGGCAAAATGCGATCTCGGCCCTGTAGCCACGAATATACCCTCCGTGATATATAATTTTTCTACCCTGGTATTGATAGATTCTCCAACCCAGGCTATAATACCGTTCCCTGAAAGGTTTCCAGTACCTGGTATATCGCCACTTCAGTGGAGTGTAAATCACCGGTGCGGTGATGTTGCTAATCACTGTATCGGGCATCCTCTCCTGCTGATAACCCAGCAGGGCCAGAAGCCACTGCCCCATATCGGAGATACTTGCATTCACACCGGCTGCAGGCAATACGTTGTAATATCCTTCATGCGGGTGAAGCGCCATGTAACCATTTCTGGTTTTAACATGGGGATAGGCTATATTGGGATTCCTCTGAAGGTCAACCGGTCCGGCCGAAGCATCCGTCATTCCCAGCGGGTTGAATATCTTCTCCTTCAGCAGCACCTCATAGGGTATCCCCGTGCTTTTCCGTGCAATGGGATCGACCATACTGAACATCACATTCTGGTAGCCGTATAGTTCACCGGGGGGGGCCGAGATATCCACCTCATCGAGGCGTTCAATAATAGTATACAACTCCTGATCAGCCTCCACCAGGTTATCAAAGGCATAGGGAACCAGGCCCGAAGTATGGCTCAAAAGGTTCCTGATGGTGAGGTCGGCCGTACTGACAGAATCTTTGAGTGAAAATCCCGGGTAGCGATCCACCACTTTATCGTCCAATGAAAAAGCTCCATCCTGCTCGAGCATACTGGCCAGCACCCCGGCAAATCCTTTGGATACCGAGGCCAGTCTGAAAAGGGTGTGCTCATCTACCTCCTTCTGGCTTCCATTCTCCCGCTCCCCGTAAGTACCCGTATAAACTACCTCCCCACCATGGACAATGGTAAAGGCCGCTCCTACGGTGTGTGTACTGTCCAGCTCCTGTTCCATAAACTGCACAAACTCCCTGAAAGGCCGGGATAATGGCACGGGGTTCTTCTCCGCTACTGGAGGCACATAGAGCGGTGCCGATACAGTCGCCAGGGACTTTGTTCCCATGGAAACAAGGATGGTGGCTGCAGAAAGCAACATCACCATGAAAAATAATACAGCTGTTTTAATCAACCGACCGCTCATACAACACCTATCTTTGGCTCCACTATCTGTACAACGGGGCAAAAGTATAACTATATATAATTATACCGCCGGCTTTTTATAAAAATATCAACAATCAGGATTTCTTGGTAGCATCAAAAACCTTGGTCGCCGTGGCAATGATGCTTGAGATATCGGCCAGGTTTGAAGGCATTATCATGGTGTTTGATTCTTTGGCCAATTTTCCGAATTCTATAAGATACTGTTCTGCGATCCTCAGGTTCACAGCATCTTTTCCACCTTTTTCATTGATGGAGAGTGCAATGGCCCTGATTCCATTTGCTGTAGCCACAGCCACCTGCTCAATCTCCGAAGCCTTTCCGTTGGCCTCATTGATCCGCTTCTGCATCTCCCCCTCCGACTCTTTGATCGCCTCCTGTTTCGACCCTTCAGCCACATTGATCTTGGCCTGCTTCTCTCCCTCCGACTCGGCAATCACGGCGCGCTTTTCACGCTCGGCACGCATCTGCTTCTCCATGGCATCTTTAATACTCTGGGGTGGAATGATGTTTTTTACCTCATAGCGTGTCACTTTTACACCCCATGAATCACTGGCTTTATCCACTGCACTAACAATGCTATTGTTAATGGTCTCCCTCTCCTCGAAGGTCCTGTCAAGTTCCAGTTTCCCAATAATACTCCGCATGGTGGTCTGTGCAATCTGGATCGATGCAAACTGGTAATGATCAATCCCATAAGAAGCTTTCATGGGATCGATTACCTGCAAGTAAAGAATCCCGTCCACCTCAATCGAAATATTGTCTCTTGTGATACATATCTGGGAAGCCACATCAATGGCCTGTTCCTTCAGGGTATGCCGGTACCTCACCCGGTCAATAAACGGGACCAGAATATTGAATCCCGCCATAAGGGTGACACGGTATTTACCCAGCCTCTCCACGATATAGGCTCTTCGCTGGGGTACCACTTTGATAGAGGATAAAAGGATGATCAGTGCCAGGAGGATCAACCCGGCATATACCAGTGTTAATGCATTCATTTCCATAAGATATCAGTTAAGGATTATTGGTTGCTCTTTTTGACATTCAGGATCAGGCTCTCCTTGCTCTTGATGACCACCCAGTCGCCCTTGGCTACAGTGTCATCGCTACGCGCCGACCACCTCGTTCCTTTAAACTCAATCTTGCCTGAACCACTTTTGAAATCATCGATCGCCCTGCCCTTTCGGCCGATAAACTCTTCAAGCTGATCATCTATCTCTTTATCTGTTCGGTTGAAGAAGCGTCTCTTCAGATATTTTCTAAGCAAAACCAGCCCCAGCAGGGAGGCCACAAGGAAGATCAGGATCTGCCAGTTCAGATTAATATCAGAGAAGGTACAGACAAGGGCCGTTATCCATGCTCCTGCTCCAAAAAACAGAATCACAAGTCCCGGAAGGACCAATTCAAGGAGCAGCAGACCAAGACCTATAAGGAACCAGATCACTGCAGGGTTAGATAGTATATCCATGTCAGGGTGTTTTTTACTAAAATAAGAAAAACCGGGAAATTTCCCATAGATACTCCAGCTATTATGGGACAGGTATAGCCTGCTGCATGCTGATCAATTTGCAAACTATCGTTACATTTGTATATTCATCTCCTCCATATGGGCAAATACGAATACACCAACCGCGATATCAGCTGGCTCTCTTTTAACTTCAGGGTACTTCAGGAAGCCATGGATAAAACCCTTCCTCTTTATGAACGCATCAAATTCCTGGCCATTTACTCCAACAACACGGAGGAGTTCTACCAGGTGAGAGTCAGTTACTACAAACAGATGCTTCGACACGAGCGTGAGTTTCCCAAACAGCACTTCAAGAATGTTGACCCGGCAAACATTATCAGGCAGATCAATGAAATTGTTACCAATCAGCAATCGATCTTTCACATGATCTTCGAGCAGGAGATACTCCCTGAGCTTCGAAAGAACAATATTATCGTGGTGAATGACAAGGAGGAGCTAACGGAAGAACAGAATAAATTTGTCAGAGAGGTGTTCTATTCCACCATCATCACATCCATTCAACCTGTTCTCCTTGTAAAAAAGAAGGTCCGGCCATTTATGAAGACCGGGCAACCCTACATGGCCCTCAAGATGGTCAGCAGGGACAGCAACAAACATAAGCAGATGGAGCGGTATGGAATGGTGAAAATTCCCACCGACCACAATATCTCCAGGTTTGTGGAACTGCCCGAAAAAGATGGTATACACTACATCATGTTTGTAGAGGATGTGATCATGCAACACATCGATGCCATCTTCCCCGGATACAAAGTCAAAAACAGTTACTCCCTGAAACTTACCAGGGATGCCGATATGGAGTATGACGATTATGAGGGAGAAGACCTGATTGATGCCATCGACAGGATCAGATCGGTGCGATCCGTAGGCAAACCCAACCGTTTCCAGTTTGACCGGGCTATGCCGGAGAAACTGCTGGATTACCTGACCACCTCCTTCCATATCAGCAAGGATATCATGGTGATGGGAGGAAACAGGCACAACTTCAGGGATTTTTTCAGTTTTCCAAATCCCGCCTATCCCAAATTTGAGATTCAGAGTCTTCCTCCGATCCCCATACCTGCTCTGGCCAACCAAAAAAAACCCATAGGCAGTCTCATTGCTAAGAAAGACTTTTTGCTGAGTGTTCCCTATCAGCCCTTTGAGCACTACCTGAGGTTCCTCAGGGAGGCATCCACCGATCCCACTGTCAAGGAGATCAAAGCCACGCAGTACCGGGTATCGGACCACTCTGTGGTGGTGAACTCCCT
>JAGLTY010000237.1 GCA_023135025.1 Bacteroidales bacterium
CCCCTCTGAATAATCTGTTTGGCAGGATTCGGTATCTCCTTGCAAAGGTTCGTAAACGGTTTCTTGAAGTATGCGTTCTTTCGCCGGGACACTGGAAGTGGGCAGCTTACGCTATCCTGATAATCATGTGCCTCTTTATGGTTGGAATGGCCATCGATTTTATAGGTGAGCTGCATATCGGTATTTACCTGGCGGCACTTCTCTTTTTTCTTGGGCTGTCGCTGCTTTCCGGATTGGGTGCACGCCTGGGTATTAAGGTGGTGAAATTGGTGCCTGAAAAACAGAGCTGGATCTATTTCGGGGCCCTCTTTTTCGTCTTTTTCATATTCGGTTTGCCGGAGAAGGCGATGGTGTTGATAGCCCTTTTTCTTATTCTGTCGGGCTCTTTTCTTGGGGCAGGAATCTTCAATCTATCCGGTGGAAGGTGGAATTCTCTTACCAGGATCAGGAGGGTACTTACCATGGTGTTCCTGACTCTGGGAGCCGCTATTTTTGTTTTCGGATCGATCTATCTGCTCTATCCGGGGAAGGCAGCCGGGGAGGTGAAGGAGTGGTCCATGGAGGCCACCAACCTGCCTTTACAGATCGGGATCGACGATCCGTCGCTACCTGGGTCTTATGGGATTGATTCACTCACCTACGGTTGGGGTAAGGAGAGACCACGTAAAGAGTTTGGTTCCCGGGCGGAGTTGATCACCCGGCCGGTGGATGGAAGCAGTTTTTTGGACGGCTGGGAAAAACTTTCAGGAAAACTGAGAACCCTCTATTGGAAAATGGGTCCGGATTCACTGGCTCTGAACGGCAGGGTGTGGTACCCGGAGGGAGAGGGCCCTTTCCCCCTGGTGCTGATGGTCCATGGAAATCACAACGACCGGGATTTTTCCGATCCGGGATACGGCTATCTGGGAAGGCATTTTGCCACCCACGGAATTATTGCGGTCTCTGTGGATGAGAATTTTCTAAACGGTGCATGGTCCGATTTCAGCAGCGGACTGGAGACCGAGAACGATTGTCGCGGATGGCTGTTGCTGAAACACCTGGAGCAGTGGAGGGAATGGAACCAATGCGATACGGTACGTTTTTACAACAAGGTGGATTTGGACCGGGTGGTACTGATCGGTCACTCCAGGGGAGGGGAGGCGGTGAGCGTGGCCTCCTGTTTCAACCGGTTGCCCTTTTACCCGGATAATGCAAAGGAGCAGTTCAACTTCAATTTCGGCATTTGCGGGATTGCAGCCATTGCCCCGGTGGATGGACAGTACTCACCAGCAGGGATCCCCACTCCTATGGAGGATATCAACTATTTTACCATCCATGGCTCTATGGATGGTGACATGCGAAGCTTCGACGGGCTCCGGCAGATGCGAAGGGTGCAATTCAAAGATTCGGCTTACCATTTCGCATCAGGGTTGTATCTGCACGGGGCCAACCACGGACAGTTTAACCGTAGCTGGGGAATATTTGATAACGGTTACCCCAACAACCTGTTACTGAACCGGAAGGCTATCATTCCCGTGGAGCAGCAGGAGAAGGTGGCACTGGTCTACCTCACCGCTTTTGTACTGGAGAGTTGCAATCCGGGGATCGGCTATCTGCCGCTCTTCAAGGACTACCGTTCCGGTCGTTCCTGGCTCCCCGATATAGTGCATCTGAATCAGTTTCACGAATCATCTGCCACCATACTCTGTGAGTATGAAGAGGACCTGGATTTGACCACCGGCAGTTGTGGAGTCGATTCCATTGCTGCCTCCGGCCTGGCACTCTGGAAAGAGGGGAGGATCCCAAAGAAGTGGGGGGACTATCGCAACAACGGGGTTTTTCTGGGCTGGAACAACGATCATGATTCCATACCGGGCTACTACCGTATATTTCTCGACAGTTCAATTGCAGGTGAACTGGAGGGGAGTCTGGCATTGACTTTTCTGGCTGCCGATGCCCAGATCGATCCGGGTAAGCGACAGGATGACTCTACCCGGGAATCAGATGATACGGAGAAAGAATCTGATGATACGAAGAAAGAATCTGATGATACGGAGAAAGATTCTGAAGAGGAGGATTCTGACGATCAGGTACCGGTCGATTTTTCCATTGTGCTGACCGACACTTCCGGGATCGAATACAGTGTGAGACTGGGAGATTACCAGAAATTGCAGCCCGCCATTAAACCGGAGGTTTTTAAGTCAAGGCTCTTCTGGGACGATCCCGAATCGGAAGTGATTATGCAATATGTCTCCATTCCGCTTGAAAAGATCAGAAACAGCGAAGATAATCCCATCTCTGCCGGGGCCATTTGTTCCATCTGTTTTATATTTGATGCAGAGAAGAAGGGAACGCTCCTCCTCGACCAGGTTGGATTTGCCATGGGACCAGATATCAGTCCATAAAACATCATACAATCAAAATAAACTACCATGAAACTTCACTCTTTTTTATTACTGATTGCACTTGCCTTTCTTACGGCATGTGATACACCCGCTCCCACGACGGAAATCGCATCGCTTCCCAACATTGTGGTGGTCTACTGTGACGATCTGGGGTATGGCGACCTGGGCTGTTTTGGAAACGAAGTGATCCGGACCCCCCATATCGACCGAATGGCTGCCGAGGGGATGAAATTCACCGAGTTCTATTCAGCCTCACCTGTTTGCTCCCCATCCAGGGCTGCACTGCTTACCGGGCGGATCCCACAGCGCATGGGGATCAACAGTGTATTTTTCCCACGCTCCTATACCGGGATGCCGCTGGAGGAGATTACCACAGCCAATCTGTTGAAATCCAAAGGATATGCCACAGGAATTGTGGGGAAATGGCACCTGGGTCACCGGGAAAAGTTCCTCCCCCTGCAGCGCGGATTCGATGAGTATTTCGGGATTCCCTACAGCAACGATATGCACAGTGCAGTTTACATTGAAGGCAATGAAGTGGTTGAATTTCGCCCCGACCAGCACTTTACAACAAAAACCTATGCAGAGAAGGCATGCGATTTTATCGACCGTCATGCAGGCGCCCCTTTCTATCTCTACCTGGCCCACTCCATGCCGCATGTACCCATCTACGCCTCACCCGATTTTGACGGCCGTTCGGGCAATGGTCTCTATGTCGATGTGATTGAGGAGATCGACTGGAGCGTGGGAGAGGTACTGAAGAAGCTGGAGGAGCATGGAGTGATCAACAATACCCTGGTGATCTTCTCCAGCGATAACGGACCGTGGCTGGCCATGCGTGAATATGGCGGCACTGCTGGAATTCTGCGGGAGGGAAAGCAGTTTACTTTTGAAGGGGGACAGCGGGTACCCACGCTGGCCATGTGGCCCGATGTGATTGCAGCGGGATCGGTATATGATAATATGGCGCTGATGATGGACTGGTTCCCCACTTTTGCAGAGATCTCCGGGGCTGAGATACCCTCCGACCGCGACTACGACGGGGAGAGCATCCTGAAGGTGCTGGATGGATCGGGAGAACGTGTGGGGAGGGAATTTCTCTATTATGACGGGGCCGATCTGCAGTGTTACCGGAACGGGGATTGGAAGCTGAAGATGCCCTACAGGGGGTACCACGGCTCCAACGGGAAGAAGGCAGTGGCTCCTCATGATACGCTGCTGTTCAATCTGAAGAGTGATCCGGGCGAAAGGATCAATCTTTTTAGTGAACAAACGGAAAAGGTTTCGGAGATGGTGGCACTGATGGATGGCTACCGGGAATCGAAAGGTGAACTGCCCCCCTCACTGGATATTGGAGTCAATGCGGACCACTCTCACAACACCTACCTGGTTGGAAAATACGGGCCGAACTTTAACCGGGTGGAGTGGTAGTTATTTATACCACGGCAGGAATCTGGGTGGATTTGGATTGACCAGTTTCGGTGGTTTGGGATTGAGGGGCTTTCCGTTGAGCACCTTTTCATAGAGGGGAAGGAAATTCTGAGCCATATGGATCGATGCGAAGTTGTCGCAGATATATTCATGGCACTTTTTCCTGTCGTACTCATCCACATGCTTCAATGCATCGACCAGCTCTGACTTTTTGTTGCTGAGGAACCCGAACTCTGGGGTCACCAGCTCGGGAAGGGCGCCATAGGGGGTGCCAAATACAGGGCAACCAAAATAGAGACTCTCC
>JAGLTY010000238.1 GCA_023135025.1 Bacteroidales bacterium
GGTTTGGCCATCCAGGGAGCAACAGTCTCCCTCCACTTCAAATAGTGAGCTGTCTCTTTGTGCGCTGCAGCAGAAGTCTCGTTTTCGTAAGCTTCATATAGAACAAACCGGGCCGGATTTGCATCGTTTCTTAGCAGGTCGAAGCGCAGGTTTCCCTGCTCTTTCACCGATTCAAAGTGGTTTTCGGTGGTGGCACGGATAAACGATTCAATGTTTTCCGGATTGACTTCAACATGGACAATGGTTACTATCATGGCTATTCTCCTCTATATGGGACTCCTGTTTTGATCCATTCTGATTTGTAGAGTTTATCGTATTTAGCCGTAAAACCATTTCACTTTAGGGAATGGAGGATGTCAATTTGTGGTAATAACAACAACACCGTTGCCACCCCGGGTACCGTAAATAGCCGCATCACTGTCTTTTAAGATATGTATAGACTTCACATCGCAGGGCTGGATCCAATCAATGTTTATAGTGGGCTGGCCATTCACGATGATAAGTGCCCGGGAGGCACCAGGGGTAAATGAGGTTTTCCCGCCCCTGATGGTTATCACTCCGGAGTTTGAAACAGTAATGCCCGAACCCTCGGCCCTGAGGAGTGAGTATATGTCGGTGTACTTACAGTAATCAGTGTTCTCCATTTCCAGGTGGGCCACAGCATAATTGAGATTGGTTTCGGTGAGATATCCTGAGTTAACAGCCAGTTCCCTGTTTTTTTGTGTATTAACGAAAACCAGGTTGATCTTCAGCGTATCTGTTTCACCGCTGACTTTTTTATTCACTGGCCGAAATACTTTGGGTTTGATCATGATCACATCTTTCTCCAGGCAGACGATGGAGAAGTTTCCCAGGGAGTCGGATATGGTTGTGGCTTTAGCCTTTTTTGAGGTTACCTCTACATTCATTACCGGGAAGGCGTTGTAGGCCGTCAGTTTGCCATTTACTACCCTGGTCTGGGCATCCGCGGCAAAAGAGATCAACAGGGCAGTTGTAAGAATCAGATAGTACTTCATGATGGGAGGATTTGGTCAGGTTAAAGATACAACATTATGATTTTTCCTATATTCTTAGATGTATCAAACGACTAAAGGTTTAATACAATAGTGATTATGATGAGGCCTGATCGAGCTATCATCATGATTATCTGAAAATAAACGCTAACTTTGAGCAATTAACCTTAAGAAACTAAAACAGATTTATGGGCAGATCACAGGAATCATTCAACAAGAAGGAAGTAAGAAAGAAAAAAGAGAAAAAGAGGCAGGACAAAGAGAAGAAAAGGCTTGCCAGGAAAGATAGTGACAAGAAGGGCGGCCTTGACAGCATGATCGCCTATGTGGATGAGAATGGAATGCTTACCGACACCCCTCCCGATCCGGCAACAAAAACCAAAACCAAGATTGAAGATATTGAGGTCAGTGTGCCCAAGATGGACGATTCCATGAAACCGGATCCTATCCGTAGGGGGAGACTCACTTTTTACAATGATTCCAAGGGTTATGGATTTATTCGTGATGCAGTAACCCAGGAGAGTATTTTTGTTCATGTAAACGAATTCAGGGACGATATCATGGAGGGCAACATGGTCTCCTTCGAGGTAGAGAAGGGTCTCAAAGGTCCTGCTGCAGTCAGGGTGAAACTGGCATAAAAAAGCGCCTGTGAGTAAAACCGGTTTGAAGAATACGGTCATTACCATTGTTCGTGCTGCCATTGGGTGGCACTTTCTTTATGAAGGGCTCTCCAAACTGGTAATGGAGAACTGGACGGCCCAGAGTTACCTGGCCAACGCCACCGGATTCCTCTCAGGATTCTATCACTGGCTGGCATCCGGGGAGAGCCTGGTGCAGGTGGTCGATTTCATGAATGTCTACGGGTTAATTCTCATTGGACTGGCCCTTTTCCTGGGAATATTTATCAGACTTGTTTCAGCGGGAGGTATTCTGCTCATGTTGCTCTACTACTTTGCCTACCCACCCTTTGGCACTTCACTGTTTGGTAGTATGGAGGGGCACTTTTATATTGTCAATCGAAACTTTATTGAGGCTTTCGTGTTGCTCTGGTTTGTGCTGAGCAGCCATACAGGATACGGGATTTTTCAGCTAATTAAGAGAAAGAGGGAGGATGGGAGAGAAGAGAGCGACAAGTCGGTGGCGGTAAACTCACGCCGCGAAGCTCTGAAGAACCTGGCCACAATTCCCATCCTGGGTGCCATGGGATGGGGTGCTTTTCGCCATGTGGGGAAAGAGGTTGATGTGATGTCGGGGGCTACCATCCAGTTGAACTTCTCATCATTGGATGAGTTGAAGGGTGAGCTTCCAACAGGAAAGATCGGACCTCATAAGATCAGCAGGCTTGTTGCAGGGGGAAACCTGGTGGGGGGATGGGCCCATTCGCGCGACCTGCGTTATGTCTCCTCCCTATTCAAAGCATATAATACCGAGAGGAAAGTTTACGAAACACTAATGCTGGCCGAAAAGGCAGGGATCAACACCATCAATATTGGGTTTGCTACCAATGCTTTGATGGCCAGGTACAAGAGAGCCACCGGGAGTAAAATCAAGGTGATCAGCCAGGTAGCTCCCGATATGAAGAACAAAGACTATTTCGTGAATATTGACAAAGCCATCGATTACGGGGTCGATATCGTTCAGATCCAGGGGAATCAGGTGGACTGGCTGGTAAGGGACAACCAGATTGATGTGGTGGAGAAGATGCTGGATCATATCAGGAAGCAGGGTTATACAGCAGGTCTGGCTTCACACACCGTTGATGCACTGATTGCCTGTGATGACTATGGTATTGTTCCGGATTATTTCATGAAGGCCATGCACCACGACAACTACTGGTCGGCACACCCCCGGGAGAACCGTGTGCCTTTCGAGGTAGATGGGGAAAAGCACCTTGACCATAACAAGTTTCACGACAACTGCTTCTGCCTCTTCCCCGACCGGACCGCTGAATTTGTGGAGCGGGCCACTGTTCCGGTGATGGGCTTCAAGGTACTTGCAGCAGGGGCCATCGAACCCAAGGACGGATTTAACTGGGCCTTTAAAAACGGCGCCGACTTCATCTGTGTAGGCATGTTCGACTTCCAGGTGGTGGAGGATGTGAACACCACCATCGATGTCCTCAATAACCTCCAGGGACGCACACGGGAGTGGTACGGTTGATATTCAATTTTATGATTCAGAACTAATTAAAGTGCCTGATTCTAGGTATTTTAGATTTCTGTCTTAAATTTGTGTATGGCCGGTACCCGACAGCTTGCAGCTATCATGTTTACCGACATCGATGGTTATGATGTCCTGATGCGGCATGATGAATCAAAAGCTTTAGAGATGAGAGAGCGGCACCGGGAGGTTTTGCACCGGGTGGCAGCGAAATTTCATGGAAAGATCATTCAGAATATTGGTCATGATTCCCTGAGCCTTTTTTCCAGTGCAGTTGAGGCAGTTCAGTGTGCAGTTGAAATGCAACTTGCCTTACTGGAAGAACCGGTTGTCCCGGTGAAGGTCGGGATCCACCTGGGGGATATCATCTACTCTGAAGAGGAGGCGATAGGGGACGGAATCACTGTTGCCCGGAAAATTGAATCCCAGGCATTGCCGGGTAGCATCCTGATTTCAAATAAGATTTATGAAGAGGTAAAAAACCAGCCCGGGATTGAAACCAGGTATCTAAAAGCGTGTGATCTGGATGAGAAAGGCCTGCAGGTTGAAGTGTATGCCATTGCCAACGAGGGTATTGTGCTTCCCGATCATACCCGTTCGGTGAGTGACCCGGGAACAAAGGAGGGAAGATCAGGATCGGGAATTCGGCATTTCTGGGAAGAGGCTAAACGGCGTAATGTGGTCCGTGTGGTCTCCATTTATGCCGCTGCAGCCTATGTAACGCTGGAACTATCCAGCATTATTTCTGATTCTCTGAATTTGCCCGAATGGATCATGACGGCAATTATTATACTGCTAAGTACGCTGTTTATTCTGGTTGCAGTTTGGTCATGGATCTACGACATTACTCCTGATGGAATCCGGAAGACACAACCCGTCGGATCGGGTGAGGTTCCGGACAGGCCGAAGCGTGCAGCTGTTGATGCAGATTCGCA
>JAGLTY010000239.1 GCA_023135025.1 Bacteroidales bacterium
AACAACTCCTGTATAAAAACAGGCTCCCGCCTCTCCCCCGGATCTTGCACTGCTTTGACGACAGGTACAGGGAGGGGATAACAGGAGTCCGTTTGATTAAGATCTTTCGGTTAGTGTTAGAAACTGATACTGCCCTGCAGACCGACCCACATCTGTACATTGGTCTGCTTGTAAGTGTTGTTGGTTTGGTTGTAAAAGGAGTATGGAGCGATCTCGTTCCAGTCCAACTGCCCCATATCGGGATTGGTATGGGCCACAGACACATTGAAGGTGGGCCCGATATGGATATCCACCTTGTTATCCATGTTCCATCCGAAAAGAAATTTCAGAGAGTTGTAAAGGTTGAGGCGATCGATATAGAGGAAATAGGGATTAACCATGTTTCCGATCCACAACTCCTGGTGTACAGTCCCCTCAATATTAAGCATCATTTTTTCGGTCAGATCAAACTCTGTACCCAGTCCCCCGCCAAACATCCATCTGCTTCCCGGGCCAAAAGGTTTCCCGAATGAGTAAATATTGTAGAGGTGCTTCACCCCCATTTTAAAAGTGAGGTTGGCATACTGGGTCTCGCTGATATTGAATCCAAATTTCCTGTAGCCATTCTTCTTAACCACGCTGATAAAGGCCAGTGGAACCCCGTCAATGGAGTCGCATATATTCAGGAGACCCGCCAGCTGGGTGCCCTTCACATTCCCGGCAACATTTATAAATCCAGCCAGTTGGGCGCCCTTCACCTCTTCGGCCACATTAAAGAAACCCGCACCCTGAAAATAGGTTCGTCCTCCTCCGGCCACATTTCCAAAGCTGGCAGCCTGTATCCCTTTTTTAGAAGCTCCGGCAATATTAATAAATCCTGCTCCCTGGAAACCCTCCAGGGAATCGCCGGCCACATTGACAAAACCCGCGGCCTGGGCACCCTTCATATGACTGCCGGCAACATTGACAAAACCGGCTCCCTGCAATCCATTCACATCTCTGCCGGCAACATTGACAAAGCCGGCCCCCTGAACTCCCTGGACATCTCTCCCGGTCACATTATAGAAACCTGCCAGCTGGGCACCGGAAACATGCCCTCCCACCGTATTACCAAATCCTGCCAGCTGTACACCATCTACATAATACTGGTCTATATTGATAAAGGTGGCAGCCTCGAAAGCCTCAACACCCCCGGAAACACCTATGAAAAGGTTCAGGGAAACATCATTGACAATATGGGCATTTTTGGCCCCGTTGGTACTCAGGGGAGGAAAGAGAAAGGTGAACTGGAATGGACGGTGTTCATACTCCGTGGAGTCTCCCTGTGCCTGCAGTGATTGCATCGCCAGAATGGAGATCAAAATAATGGGAAATAACTTTTTCATTGTTTCTATTTCTATAAAGAGTAAAACAGTTTCATTTTCAAAGACAAGAAAACCCCCACCGGGTTGTCTCATGGAAAAAAATAATGCTAAATTCATCCACAATTGAATCCTGATAAATCCCTGGAAAATGAAAATCAGACAGACTGTTAGTGTTATTGTACTTATTGCATTTATAGCCACAGGCTGCACAAAGAAGGATCCCGGCCTGCCCAACATTCTATGGATTACCAGCGAGGACAACAGCCCTATGCTGGGATGCTATGGAGATGAATTTGCCACAACGCCCTATCTGGACCAGCTGGCATCCGAAGGGTTTCGCTATACCAATGCCTATGCCAATGCCCCGGTTTGTGCCCCTGCACGAAACACCATTATCACAGGGGTTCATGCCTGTTCCAATGGAAACGAACAGATGCGCAGCACCTATCTGAAGTCGGAAACGGTCCGTTTTTATACGGAATACCTGATGAACAAGGGATACTACTGCACCAACAACAGCAAAACAGATTACAATACAGCTCCACTCGACCTGAAAACAATGTGGAATGAGTGCAGCAAGAGAGCACACTATATGAATCGTGGTAAAGACCAGCCCTTCTTTGCCATATTCAATATTGGCACCAGCCATGAGAGTTCCATTCACAGATCGATTCCTGATGAGCAGCTCAGGCACAGGCCGCAGGATGTTACACTCCCCCCCTACCATCCTGACACCCCCGAGATGCGGCATGACTGGGCCCAGTACTATGATAAAGTGGAAGATATGGATGCAGAGGTTGGAGCTCTTTTGAAGGAACTTGATGAGGCGGATCTGAAAGAAAATACCATTGTTTTCTATTATGCCGATCATGGAGGTGTACTGGGACGAAGCAAGCGTTATCTCTATGAGACCGGTACTCATGTACCAATGATTATCCGCATCCCGGAGAAGTATAAACATCTCTATCCATCCAATTCACCGGGAGATCCAGTGGAACGGCTGGTCAGTTTTGTGGATCTGGCTCCCACCCTGTTGAGCATTACCGGGACAGAAGCACCCGCCTATATGCAGGGTGATGCTTTCCTGGGGAAATACCAGCATGAGGAACCCGAATATGTTTACATGTTCCGCGACCGGATGGATGAACGATATGATATGACCCGATCCATTGTGGACAGGCAATTCAGGTATATCAGGAACTACAACTCCAACCGCATCTGGATGCAGCAACTGGAGTACCTCTGGAAAGCTCCCTCCATGCCTTCATGGGAAGAGGAGTTTCTGGCAGGCAGGTGCAATGAGGTGCAGGCCCGTTTCTGGAACACCAAACCGGTGGAGGAGTTATACGATACAGAAAACGACCCCTGGGAGATCAATAACCTGGCCGCCGATCCGGCCTATGCCGACCGTCTGGTCTCCATGAGACTGGCAAGCCTGGATATGGCCCTTTCCATGAGAGATGCCGGATTTATCCCTGAAACTGACAGGGCCATTCGTGCCGGTGAGACCGCCATCTATGATTATATGAGAAGCGAGGCCGTTCCCTATGAGGAGATCCTTGGCGCTGCAGTCATTGCTTCCCTGAAAAAACCGGCTAACCTGGATCGGTTGAGAAAAATGGTTGGAGATGACGACAGTGCCATCAGGTATTGGGGAGTCCAGGGATTGCTTATGCTGGGAGAGGATGCCCGACCGGCCCTCCCGGAGATCGGGAAAGCGGCATTTGACGATTCATGGAACGTAAGTGTGCTGGGAGCTGAGATCCTTTATCAAATGGGGATGAAAGCAAAAGCCATCAAAGCGTACCATCGGGTGCTGGAGTGTGATTATGACATGGTAAGAACCATTGCGCTGGGCAGCATTGATCATATTGGTGGATCCGCTGAAGAGTTCCTGGATATCTGCATGGCCATTCCCGGAAAATATAAAAAACCGGAAAACCAGTATGATGTGAGGGCTCTTCAGGGCTTACTGAAGAAGTGGGAGATAGATCCCGCCACCCTGGGTATCTGATGGACCAGGGATAACTGTTAAGGCTTTTGATCCAGGAGCCACCCGATCCATTGTTCCATACCGTCGCCGGTCTTTGCCGACAGCTCCATGATATGGAGGTGCGGATTCACCGACAATGCATACTTTTTCACCAGCTCAGGATCAAAATCCACATAGGGCAGCAGATCGGTCTTATTGATAATGCAAGTATCGGCATGTTCAAACATGGTAGGGTACTTCAGTGGCTTATCCTCTCCCTCTGTAACACTGATAATCACAATCCTGCTTCTCTCGCCAAGTTCAAAGAGTGAAGGGCACACCAGGTTTCCAACATTCTCAATGAACAGGAGACTATCCTGCTGTAAATCGAGCTTATCAAGAGCCTGCCTGATCATATCTGCATCGAGGTGGCACCCATTACCTGTGTTCACCTGAACCACCGGTGCACCGGCCCTGTGGATCCGTTCTGCATCGTTCAGGGTTTGCTGATCCCCTTCAATAACCGCCACCGGCCTCTTCCCTTCCAGTGCCATAATGGTTTTTTCCAGGAGTGTGGTCTTGCCCGATCCCGGGGAGCTCATCAGGTTCAGTGCGACCACACCTTTGGCTTCAAAGTACCCACTGTTCCTGCTTGCCAGCAGGTTGTTTCGCCCCAGGATATCCTCCTCCACCCTGATCAGCCTGTGGCGGGAGTTGTCATGGCTGTATTCACCGGTGTGGTCGTGATGATGACCGTGGCTGTGGGGATGATCATGGTCGTGGGGG